>JAAVAG010000089.1 GCA_014804185.1 Lachnospiraceae bacterium | reverse complement strand
CAGATCAAGGGTTGTCACCTGAAACATCTCTCCGGCGCCCTCGGCATCGCTGCCTGTAATCAGCGGTGTGTGCACATAGACAAATCCTCTCTCCATAAAGAAAGTGTGTATGGCATAGGCGATCAGAGAGCGCACTCTGAACACGGCCTGAAATGTGTTCGTCCGCGGACGCAGATGGGATATCGTCCTCAGATATTCAAAGCTGTGGCGCTTTTTCTGCAGCGGATAATCCGCAGAGGAATACCCCTCCACCATTACCTCCTCCGCCTGCATCTCAAAGGGCTGCTTCGCCTGAGGTGTTTCCACAATGGTTCCCGTCACCACTACCGCCGAACCCACATTCAGCTTCGCCAGATCCGCAAAGTTGTCCAGCCTGTCGCTGTACACCACCTGCAGCGTCTCAAAAAAGGTGCCGTCGTTCAGTACCATAAATCCAAACGTCTTGGAATCCCGGTTGCTCCTGATCCATCCGCCCACCGTCACTCTCTGTCCTGCATATTTTTCTCTCTCTCTGTATAAATCCCTGATGTCTGTCAAATCCATATTTACACCCTCCTGCCCGGCCGTCTTCTCTTATTCCTCTATGTCCTGAACCTCTGTCCCTACGCCGTTTTCCACCAGAAAATCCAGCACCTTGTTGGTCATAAAATACTCCCTCAGCCGCTCGTTTTCATTGACCGCCCGAACCTCTTCCACGGTGGTCCAGTTTTCTTCCGCATATGCCTGCAGGCTCTCCTCCAGTTCCTCGTCCGATATATTCAGATTCTCCGCATTGGCAATATATTTCATCACCATGGCCTGCTTGGCCGACTCCTGCGCATTCGCCGCCACATAGGCATCCAGGTCCATCTTGTAATATGCCATGTAAGTTGCGGGATCCATCCCGTACTGTGCGGCCTCATAAGTCAGAGAATCCAAAATCCTGGCGGAATAGGTCATAAGCAGCCCCTCCGGAACCTCTGAAACTTCGGCGGCTTCCATCACAGCCTGCAGAACGCCGTCCTGCCTGCCGCTTCTGTACTGACTCTCTACCACCCGTGTCATATAATCCCGGCAGAAATCTTTCAGTTCCTGCACCGTAGTATAATCCTCGCTGCCCATAGCTGCCACACCCTCATCCGTCATGACCGTGTCCTCTGTGGAATAAATAAAATTCAGGGTCACGGTAAAGACGACCGCCGCGCCGGACATGGCAGGATTGTGTTCATAAGGATCCGGGAAATTCAGTTCCAACTCCACGGTCTCTCCGGGCATTACTCCCACCAGACCATCTTCAAACCCGTCTATAAACTGCCCTGTACCAAGCGCAAGATCCGCTCCGCTGGCCGTCCCGCCATCAAAGGCAACGCCGTCCTGTTTCCCCACATAGTCGATATTTACCGTATCGCCGTTCTGTGCGGCCCTGTCTCTTACCTCATAGACGGACAGCGTAAATTCGTCCACCTCATTCTCATCAAACTCATATTTCGGACTGTATTCAAACGCCAGTCCTTTATACTCTGTAAGGGTCACATAGTCCTCCACTTTCACATCGTCAAGAGGAACCGCCTCCACAGCCTCCTGCGATCCGCCGCCTGTTCCCTGAAGCTGCCCTTTGTCTTCCTCCTGCTTTTCGCCGCATCCGCCCATCACGGACAGCGCCAATACGCCCGCCAACAGTAACGCCACTCTCTTTTTCATGATTTTTTCTCCATATTCTTTCCAAATTATAAAGTACTTATAACATAAAAACAGGATTCTTGAAAGTCCTTTTCTGCATTTTAACAGGATTTTCACAAAATACTCGTAACAGCTTTAATGATCTGCGGGCTGTGCGCGGGCGCCTGCACTCAGAGCAGCGGAGACAGCAGGCGGCTTACCTGCTCTTTCAGCCTTACATAAAGTTTTCTTCCCGCATAGACGTCCCGCGTGACAAGCGTGCTGTGTTTTACATCCTCGCGAAAGATCTCTGTCATCTCCCGCGCCTTTCTCTCATCATATACGACGGCGTTCACCTCAAAGTTCAGCGCAAAGCTGCGGATGTCCATATTTGCGGTTCCGTAACAAAATACCTTTTCGTCCACAATCATTCCCTTGGCATGCAGAAATCCGTTGTCATAAGTATAACACTTCGCACCGTTCATAATCAATTCCCCAGCATAGGAATATGTGGCCCAGTACACAAAGGGATGATCCGGCTTGCAAGGAATCATCAGGTTTACCTCTATTCCGGAATGCAGCGCGATGAGCAGCGCAGCCATCATGGCCTCATCCGGTATAAAATAGGGCGTCTGGATATAAATACTCCTCTCAGCCTTATTGATCAGCCGCAGATAATTGTCCCTGATCTGCTGTATGGACGTATCCGGCCCACTGTAGATAATCTGCACATCGCATCCGTCTCTGCTGCCCGGCTGAAATCCGTCCATATACTGCGGATGTAAGAACAGATTTTCCTTGGCCGTATAGTTCCAGTCCAGGAGGAACCTGAGCTGCAGTCCCATAACCGCGTCTCCCACAATGCGCAGGTGGGTGTCCCTCCAGTGTCCGAATTTCGGGTCCAGACCGATATACTCCTTGCCGATGTTAAAGCCGCCCACATAGCCGATCTTATTGTCGATAATCACAAGCTTTCTGTGGTTGCGGTAATTCATGCGCAGATGCAGCCAGCGGAGAACCGCGGGGAAAAATTCCGCCGTCCTGATCCCGCACCGCCTCAGATTTTCCCAATACCGCTTTCTCACAAAACGGCAGCCCATGGCGTCATAGAGGATCCTGACCTCCACTCCCTCCGCCGCCTTTTCCACCAGCACATCCTTGATACGGTTGAAGAGCACGTCATTTTTGATAATATAGTATTGAATGTGAATAAATTTTTCGGCCTGCCGCATGTCCCGGATGAGCTGCTCAAATTTTTCGTTTCCGTCCGTAAAAATGTCAATGTCGTTATTGTCCGACAGAACGGACCCCATCGTATCCAGATTGAACATGACCATATCCGAATATCCGCTCATATGCGGCGCCTGCTTTTCCAGTTCCCTGCTCCTGATCTGGCTTGTCTGCTGCCGGATGGCATCATTGAGCCGGTCCTCCACTTCCTTTACCCGGAACATTCTCTGCTTGTGCATATCGGTTCCGATAAAAAGATAAAACACAAACCCCAGTATCGGAATAAAATACAAAAGCAGCAGCCACGTCCAGACTGTCTTGGGATCCCTTCGCTGAAAGAAAACGATGATAATTGCAAAAATCACGTTCAGCAGCACCAGATGCCCGAATATAAAATTAACCACTGTCAGTATGTCCTGCCAGATCATCTCCGTTCTTCCCTTTCCGCCCGTCCCGGCCTGTCCACATGGAGAGTATATCCCGCAGCGGCTGAACCAGTCAAGAGAAAAGCTGCAAGTTGTGCAGAGTCAATTTTTCCCACAGCCGCTATTGCCTATTGAAAAAAAGAATGTTACAATATTTTTGCATCTTAATCAATAGGAGGAATTTCCCATGCCGGTTTGGTCAATTGTTTTAATCGTTGTTTTAGTCATAACCGTCGCCCTTGTAGTAGGACTGTACTTTCTGGGAAAAAAGGCGCAGAAAAAGCAGGATGAACAGCAGGCGATGCTGGAAGCCAACAAACAGACCGTCTCTATGCTGATCATTGACAAAAAGCGAATGCCATTAAAAGATTCCGGGCTGCCCCAGGCAGTCCTCAGCCAGACGCCCAAGCTGATGCGCCGTTCCAAACTGCCTATCGTAAAGGCTAAAGTCGGCCCGCAGATCATGTCCCTGATATGTGATGAAAAAATTTTTGATTCCGTGCCTGTCAAAAAAGAAGTAAAGGCCGTGGTGAGCGGCATTTACATAATGAATGTCAAAGGACTGCACGGCAAAGCACCCGTGGTCGAGCCCAAAAAGAAAGGCTTCTTCAAGCGTGCACTGGAAAAGGCGCAGGAAAAAGCCGGGGCAAAACCTCTGAAATAGGAATAGGATAAGTATCTACAGCAAATCGGCCGCTGACATCCCCTCCTTATGGTATGGGAGATGTCAGCGGCCGCAGAACATACATTTGATATTCCAAAAGCCTGATCTTGATTTTCCGCCCCCGGGTAATTTCAGCTTAACAAACCGCACCCCTGCTCCTTGGGCTTTATCTCCATGGTGATCTTGCAGTCGGCCAGATGTTCATAATTGATCTCCAGCGCATAGTCCACGTTGATCCGGATATGGCTTTCCTCTTCCGCCATGGATACTTTCCTGGCATCGATACCGATCAGAATATCTCCAAAGGGCGTGGCATAATTGGTCATATTCTTCTTATTTTCCTCAAAAATCATATGTACATTGACCAGCCCCTTTTTCGTCAGTTCCAATGTGTTATCTCTGAACTTGATGATATTTTTTGTGTTCTCTGTAGTTCCTTCAGTAGCTTCGTCGTAAATCACGTAGCGGCTGCTGTTTTTCTCAAAATACTGCGCCACACTAACTGTCTCAATATTTGTCTCATCTTCTGCCGCGTCAAACTGCAGCCCCTTTATGGCCACCAGTACATCTTTCGTCATCTCTTCTCCCCCTCCCAACAGAATTTGCAGAACCGCCCGCCGCAGTTCCCGGATTTTTCAGTATTCCTCAATATTGATCTGTTTCGCAGACAGAATCCCGTATTTAATGATAGAATTGGCAAAATGGATAAACTTGTCGGCCTTGTCGCTGACATAGAACTGATAACTGTCCCTGCCAAGCCCCGGCTGCTCACTGTTCAAAAGTCCCGTTTCTGCCAGCATCTGTTTCAGTTCCTGTGCAGTCTCATAAGCCGGATTGACCATGGTCACGTCCGGTCCCATAATTTTCCCGATGGTGGAGCGGATCAGCGGATAGTGAGTGCAGCCCAGAATCAGCGTATCGATGTCAATATCGATCAGTTCCGCCAGATAACGCCTGGCAATCTCCTCCGTCACCGGATCCTCCCACAGGCCCTCCTCCACCAAAGGCACAAAAAGAGGACATGCCTTGCCCGATATGGCGGCGTCCGACTTCAGCGCTTCTATGTACTGGGAATAAATGCTGCTCCCGATGGTGGCCTCCGTGCCGATCACACCGATCCTTCCATTGCGGCTTGCCTTTGCCGCCACCTTTGCGCCGGGCTTTACCACGCCGATCATCGGTACGTCAAATTCCTTTTCCAGATCGTCCAGCGCATAGGCGCTTGCCGTATTACACGCCACCACAATGGTCTTTACCTGCCTTGTCAGCAGGAAACGGACGATCTGTCTGGAATATCTGACGATCGTATCCCTGGATTTGCTGCCGTATGGCACCCTGGCCGTATCTCCAAAATATACAATTCTCTCGTTCGGCATCTGACGCATGATCTCCCGAAATACCGTCAGGCCTCCTACACCCGAGTCAAAAACGCCGATGGGCGCATTTCCCGGAGAGACGTTTCCCATATCCCCACCTTCTACTTTCCCTTATCCTTTTCAAAATAAGACGCCAGTATTTCCAGCAGTCTGCTTTTTATTTTAATCTGTTCCGGCTCCGCTGACAAGAGCCTGTAGTAAATTTGCGTCTGGCTGAGTTCCTCCTCCGGCTGCATATCTTCCGTCCAGACAATTCTGCATGTATCCTGCGTCAGGCTCAGTTCGGGATACAACACGCCCCACCAGCCCAGGGCAGCAAGCAGCCAGATCGCCTTTTTGATTTTATTTACCGCTTTTACTTTCATGGATTCTTATACTCCTTCTGGACTAAAGCCCGTATGTTTTTTTGGGATATATAAGTTATTTCCATAAAACGGTAAATTAATCAGCCTTTATGCTCTTTTTTGCAGTCCCGCCGGATCTGTTCTATGACGGATGCCTCCTGATTATCGATGTGCAGCCTGGCGGTAGCGGATGCCGTCTCTTTATCTTTATGCAGAATACTTTCATATATGATTCTATGTTCTTCAATCAGCTGCCGGTGTTTGCTCGTATCCTTGATATATTCAAACCGGTACCGGTACATCTGTTCCGAAAGATTATTGACAAGCTGGACAAGCCTGCCGTTTCCGGTAGCCTGCACGATAATATCATGGAGCGCCACATCAGCCTGCGCGATCCTGCTGGGATTCCGGGTGTCTGTGGCCTTCTCGAATGCCTCGCACGCTCTCTTTAAAGCCGCCAGTTCTCCCTCCGTGATACGGTCGCATGCCAGTTCCACGCACAGCGCATCCAAAGCGCGCCTTACCTCCAGCACTTCCTGTATGCCTTTCTCCGTGATCTGTGCTACCTCAGCGCCCCTTCTGGGCACCATGGTCACCAGTCCTTCCAGCTCCAGCTTTCGGATAGCCTCACGAATGGGCGTCCGGCTGACGCCCAGAGTATTTGCCAGATGAACCTCCATCAGCCTTTCTCCCGGCTCTAATTCCCCTGTGAGTATCGCCTGCCGCAGCGTATTGAACACCACGTCCCGCAGCGGCAGAAATTCATCCATCTTCAACTGCATCTACGCTTCCTCCTTCGCAGGATTTACAAATCCGGTGAGAAAAATCTGTTTTGCCATATTCGCAGAGCGCAGCCTGCTGCAACAGTTTTCCGCTGCCGTTTTATCGTCAAACAGACCAAACACGGTAGGACCGCTGCCGCTCATAAGAGCCCTGCACGCCCCGTGCTCCTCCATATATTCTTTCAACTGACCGATGACCGGATATTTACCGGCCGTAACCGTCTCCAGCACATTTCCCATACGCCGGAGCATTCCCCGCAGATCCCCCTGTCCAACGGCCTCCGCCATGCCGTCCACATCGGGATGACACGCCAGACTTTCCACATGAAGATTCTCATACACATATTTTGTGGACACGGATATGTCCGGTTTCGCCACCAGCACGTGACATGCGGGCGCATCCGGCAGTGCCGTCAGTTTTTCACCGATTCCCTCCGCGAGAACCGTTCCCCCCATGATACAGTAAGGTACGTCCGCCCCTGTCGCCACGGCCATCTTCCGCATCTCTTCCTCCGATGCCCCAAGCGAAAACATCCTGTTCACACCGCGGTACGCCGCCGCCGCATCCGTGCTGCCCCCTGCCATTCCGGCAGCCACCGGAATATTTTTATGCAGATGAATATGAATCCCCCCGGATACCTGATACTTCTCCATCATCTGTCTGGCAGCCCGCCAGATCAAATTGTTTTCATCCGCGGGAACAGCGCCCACGGACACGTTCTCCCCCGGCAGACCATCTCCCTCCACGGTCAGCCGTATTCCTTCCGGCAGGCGTGTAAACGTCAGGGTATCAAAGATCCCCACCGTCTGCATGATCATCTTCACTTCATGATAACCGCTCGGCAGCCTTCTGAGCACATCCAGTCCCAGATTGACCTTGGCATACGCCTTTAATGTAAATGTATCCTTATCCACCATCTCTGTCACCTCTGTTTTCTCTTACGATTCCCGCACAGGTGGAAATTTTTACATTCATCTCACCAGAGCGAACACCCGCTTCTTTTCTGCTTTTTATTATATACAACCGCAAGAATCGCGTCAAGCCGTATTCAGCCGTCCGCAGAGGGCCGCAGAGGGCGCGGCAATGTGCCAGACATTTCACACCCTCCGGTCTGCATTTGGGAGCATTTTTATTGTCTGTTTACAGAGGAAGTGATAAAATATTTTCACCTGTGCGGCTGCGCAAGCAGACGCAGGAGCGCGTAAGCGCGAATTTTGCGAATGTGGGAATTGGTTGGATGCTTTTTTTAGCATCCAACCGCACAGTTGGAAATATTCGGGGAGGTGGTTCTATGATCCGCATTGCGGTCTGCGATGATGAAAAAATCATGTCTGACAAAATTGCGGAGATGGCGTCTGACTTCTTTCGCAGTAAAAATCTGGAGACAGAAATCTTCCAATTTTCATACGGAGAAGAGCTGCTGGAGTATGACAAAACAATAGATATCCTGTTCCTTGACATTCAGCTGGAAACGATAAGCGGCATGGACATCGCCAGGCAGCTGCGCCGCCAGAAGTTCAAAGGTTTTCTGATCTTTATCACCGTCCTGCCGGAGATGGTATTTGCCTCTTTCGAAGTGCAGGCATACGATTATCTGGTAAAACCCGTGGAAAAAAATCGCTTCGAAAAAACCATGGAGCGATTGCTTGTTTCCATGCAGAATGCTGCCTGCGCAAACCTGCTTGTCCAAAGGGGCCGTGAAAGCTGTATTGTCCCTCTGGATGACATTATTTACTGTGAAATCATCGACAGGAAAATCTATCT
>JAAVAG010000088.1 GCA_014804185.1 Lachnospiraceae bacterium | reverse complement strand
CCGGCTTCTCTCAGAATACCGCACAGATATGCGCAGACCGAACCTTTGCCGTTTGTCCCGGCCACATGAATGATCCGCATATTCTTTTCAGGACTGCCCAGCGACTTTAAAAAGCGCCGGGTATCCTCTATCGTGCCTTTACTTGTAAATTTGGGAACATCGTACAGATATTCCACTGCCTGTCTATAATCTTTTATCGCCCGTTTCTTCAATCCTGCACCCCCGGCGCGTCATGCCGCTTCTGCCGCGGCAAGGATCTGCCCCTGCCGCAGCTGTAAGCGTTTTGTCTGTTTCTATTGCAGCTGTGAAAGACGCAGTTTTACCTGCTCCATCATCTGCGTGTATTTCTCCAGTTTCTCCCGTTCCTCGGCAATCTTGCTCTCCGGCGCCCTGGACATAAATTTCTCATTGCCCAGCATGCCGTTTACCCGGGCAAGTTCTCCCTCCAGTCTCTTCTGCTCCTTGCACAGTCTCTCGATCTCCTGCGCGATATCCACCAGTTCGGCAAAGGGAATATAGAGTGTGGCGTCGGCGATCACCACAGACACCGCATCCTGCGCGATGTTCTTTCTGTCTTTCTGCATATGGCATTCCGACGCATACGCCAGAGACTCAAAGAACAGCCTTCCCTCCTCAAAAATATCCAGTATCTCCTGCTTCTCGCTCACCACATACACGGCCGCCTTTTTGCTGGGAGGCACGTTCATCTCCGTCCGCACATTTCTGATACCGCGGACAGCTTCTTTCATAATGCCGATAGCCTTTTCCTCTTTTGCGAATACCAGCTTCTCATCAAATTCCGGCCATTCGGAGATCATAATGGACTCCTGTCCGGGCAAAAGGGTACAGAAAATCTCTTCCGTGATAAAGGGCATGTAGGGATGCAGCAGTTTCAGCGCATCCGCCAGCACTGTTTTCAGCGTATACAGCGCCGCATTCTGGCTCACACTGTCATCCGTATTATACAGGCGCGGTTTCACCATCTCGATATACCAGTCGCAGAATTCATCCCAGATAAAATCGTACACTTTCTGCACTGCTATGCCAAGTTCAAAGTTTTCCATATTGTCGGTGACTTCTCTCACCAGACGGTTCTTTCTGGACAGAATCCATTTATCCACCGGCTGAAGCTGCCCCTCCTGCGGCTCTGTCACTTCTTTGCCATCCATGTTCATCAGAATAAAGCGAGACGCGTTCCACACCTTGTTGGCAAAGTTTCTGCTGGCATCCATCCGCTCATAATAGAACCGCATATCGTTACCCGGGGCATTTCCCGTGATCAGGGTAAGCCGCAGTGCGTCCGCCCCGTACTTTTCGATGAGTTCCAGCGGGTCGATCCCGTTGCCCAGGGATTTGGACATCTTACGCCCCTGGCTGTCTCTGATCAGCCCGTGGAAAAGTACTGTCTTAAAGGGTTTCTCTCCCATCTGCTCATAGCCGGAAAAGATCATGCGGATCACCCAGAAGAAGATGATATCATAGCCTGTCACCAGCACGTCGGTGGGATAAAAATATTTCAGTTCCTCCGTCTGCTCCGGCCATCCCAGTGTGGAAAAGGGCCAGAGGGCGGAAGAAAACCATGTGTCCAGCGTGTCCGAATCCTGTGTAAAATGCGTATGCCCGCACTTCGGACATTTCTCCGGCGCTTTCCCCGCTACCACAGTCTCCCCGCACGCGTCGCAGTAATAGGCCGGAATCCGGTGGCCCCACCAGAGCTGGCGGCTGATACACCAGTCGCGGATATTGTCCGTCCAGTTAAAATAAATCTTTTCCATGCGCTCGGGAACCAGCCGGACCTCCCCGTTTTTGACCGCTTCCACCGCGGGCTTTATCAGTTCGTCCATCCGCACAAACCACTGCTCCTTGACCAGAGGCTCTATGGTAGTCTTGCATCTGTCATGCGTTCCCACATTATGGGCATGATCCTCCACTTTCACCAGAAGCCCCATCTCGTCCAGTTCCTTTACAATGGCATCCCTTGCCTCATAGCGGTCCATGCCCTCAAACTTTCCGCCGTTTGCATTGATGGTGGCATCGTCGTTCATCACATTGATCACAGGCAGCTGATGACGCCTGCCCACCTCAAAGTCATTGGGGTCATGTCCCGGCGTAATCTTTACCACGCCTGTCCCGAACTCCATATCCACATAGGAATCCGTCACCACCGGGATCTCCCGGTTCATCAGAGGCAGCATGACTTTTCTTCCGACCAGGTTCCGATATCTCTCATCATCGGGATGGATCGCCACAGCGGTATCTCCCAGCATTGTCTCCGGTCTGGTAGTGGCAAAGGTCAGAAACTCCGTTTTGCTGGGCTGACCATTTTCATCTATCAGGGGATATTTGATATGCCAGAAATGCCCGGCCTGCTCCTGATACTCCACTTCCGCATCAGAGATGGAGGTGTTGCACACAGGACACCAGTTGATGATGCGGCTGCCCTTGTAGATCCAGCCCTTTTCATGCATCTTGCAGAACACTTCCGTGACGGCTTTATTACATCCCTCATCCATAGTGAATCGCTCTCTGTCCCAGTCACAGGAGGAACCCAGTTTTTTCAGCTGGGAAACTATGCGCCCGCCATACTCTCTCTTCCAGTCCCATGCCCTCTCCAGGAATTTTTCTCTTCCCAGATCCTGTTTGTCTATCCCCTCCTCGCGGAGTTTTTCCGTAATCTTTACCTCTGTGGCGATACTCGCATGATCCGTGCCGGGCTGCCACAGAGTGTTGTAGCCCTGCATTCTCTTAAACCGGACTAAAATATCCTGCATGGTCTCGTCCAGCGCATGTCCCATGTGAAGCTGTCCCGTGATGTTTGGCGGCGGAATCACAATGGTAAACGGCTGTCTGCTGTGATCCACTTCCGCGTGAAAATATTTCTTCTCCATCCATTTTTGATAAAGTCTGTCTTCTATGCCGCTGGGGTCATAGGTTTTTGCCAGTTCTCTGCTCATTTTCTTTCTCCTTTTATTATGAGGACGCCGCGCTCCGCGGGCCATCTTTATGTGAAAAAACGCCCTTTGCCGGTCTTCACCGGCAAAGGGCGTCCAAAACGCTGTACCACCTTTGTTCACAGAACCTCTTCCGCACTTTTCCGAAGCTTATGTCTCCTCACGAAATCCGCTCTGCCTCTATGATTTCCGATCCGCCGCCGACCGCGCCGGATGTCAAAATCCTATCCTGTAACGGGGATAAAACGTGAGAACCTACTTTCACATTCCCCGCTGGAGTGTGTTTTCAGTCCTCCGGTTCCAAAGCCACTTTCCGCACCCTTATCCGCCGGGCCGCCTTCCAGCCGGATCATCCGGGCCGCCCTCTCTGCTGCGGAGCAATGCGTACTCCTCTCTGTCATCACCTTTTGCTCTTTATCTGATTTTCAGGTTGTATTTACTGCTGATCCGCCGGTTTTCCGCATACGCTGCAGAATGCATTGCCGTTTAAAGGCGCTCCGCATCCCTTGCAGACTGCTGTTCCCGCTGCTGCCTGGGGCTGGGGCTGCGGCTGTGCCTGCGCCGGTTTTGCCGCGGCGCTCTTGCCGAATGCCCACGCCGCAAACTTATTTGCCAGCGGAACGTTTGCATCCTTTCCCTTTACATTATTGACAATCGCAAGAATTGCAAACACAAGAACCACAATATTTATGGCATGACTGAGAAAACTGTTGATCAGGCTCCAGCCATTTCCGATCCCGGGTACTCTGTAAAGGAAATCGAATGTGTTCATAAGACTGCCGCGCACACTGTTGATCACGCTCAGAACAATCCCCAGAAGACTGTCCGCGACACACAGACAGATAGCCTGGATCACCTGCCTGGATGCCCACTCGCTCTCCTCTGCCATCAGCACTACCGCCAGCAGAATAAACAGGGCCGTGTATGACCCCAGATATGCCATGATAAACGCCAATACTCCGTAAAACCCTAAACGAATGCCTAATTTACCTTTCTCCACCTCAAAAACCTCCTCACATAAGTAATGTTGATATGTACCGATTCCCCGGCAACTTTTCTGTAAAGAGTATACTGCCAAAAAGCGCCCTCTGTCAACTGTTCTGTTGCGGTTTATCAAAACATGGTTTATCATGCCACACAAACTGGTATGGTAAAAAAAATGTATTTTGGCACTTTCAGCACATCCACTTCTGCGTATAATAAATTACAATCTGCACATGCCGGTCCGCTGTGACAGCCAAAGCGCTTTCTCTTCCGGATCAGCGGCAGAAATACATTTCCGGGAGGAGTCATTATGAAAAACAGTATTACCACCAGAAAAATCACCGTTGCCGCGCTTTTCATGGCAATGAACATCGCACTCAGTTCCTACGGCATTCCGGTTCCGGGAGGCCATCTCTACCTGTGCGATGTGGTCATATGCACGGCCGCCATCCTGCTGGATCCTTTCCATGCTTTCGTGGTGGGCGGTGTGGGATCCTTTCTGGGGGACTTTTTCTTTTATCCCGCTCCCATGTTCGTCTCACTTGCCACACACGGACTGCAGGCCGTAGTCATCTCCCTGTGCGCACATAAACTTTTCAAAAAGCATTCTCAGTGGGGAGCGGTCATTGGCGTCACTGTGGGGGCTGTGATCATGGTCATCGGCTATACGCTGGGACGCGCTTTCGTGTACAGCACACCGGAATATTCCATCGCAAAACTGCCCTATGAAATTCTACAGGCGGCTGTGGGCGCTGTCGCGGGCATCATTCTGTGCTACCCCTGCGGTCTGCGCAAGGTATACGGCAGATTCTTTGCTAACAATATGTCCGAATCGCATCGTCAATCATAGAAACACACTTTTTCACCTGAGGCATGTCCTCTGCCGCAAGCGGCGGCAGAGGCTTTCTCACACCGCCCAGTTCCAGTCCTTCCCGCAGTCTGATGATCTCTTTGATCACCGCATACATATTTCCCCTGCAGGCGCACATGGCATATATGATTTCATCCGCGGCATACTGAATTCTGCGCGCCCCGGCATAATCCCCCTCTCTGCACAGACGGAATATCTTCAGATACAGTTCCGGCATCACGCCGTAGGTTCCGCCGATACCGCCGTCCGCGCCCATGGCAAGCCCCGAGACCAGCTGTTCGTCCGGCCCGTTAAAGACCGCAAAATCCTCTCCGCCCTCCGCCTTGAACATCTGAATATCCTGCACCGGCATGGAACTGTTTTTTACGGCCGCCACCCGGGGATTTTTCAGCATTTCCCGAAACAGCGGCATGGTAAGGGCCACCCCTGCAAGCTGGGGGATATTATAGATCACAAAGTCAGTGTCCGGAGCGGCCTCGGAAATATCGTTCCAGTATCCGGCGATAGCATGCTCCGGCAGATGAAAATAAATCGGCGGAATGGCCGCCACCGCATCCACACCCAGTTTCTGCGCGTGGGCCGCCAGTTCCCGGCTGTCTGCGGTGTTGTTGCAGGCCACATGCGCGATCACGGTGGCCTTTCCGTCCACCGTCTCCACAACGGCCTCCAGAATCGTTTTCCGATCCTGCACACTGTGATAAATACATTCTCCCGAGGAACCGCCCACGTAAAACCCCTTTACGCCCTTTTTCAGCAGATGCTCCGCAAACGCCCTCGTCCGCTCTCTGCTTACCGCTCCTGTCTCATCGTAACAGGCATAAAATGCCGGTATAATTCCCTGATATTTTGAAATATCTCTCATTTTTTCTCCTTTTCTCCTGTCTGACCGCCGGCATCCTTTACCGCTTTCATGAACCGTCCGGCAATTTCAAGAGGTCTTGTAATGGCGCCGCCCACGACCACGGCGTGTGCCCCCAGTTCCAGCATTTTCACTGCCTGCTGCGGATAATGAATCCTGCCCTCCGCAATCACCGGCACATCGATATCCCTTGCCAGAGCCTGTACCAGTTCGTAATCCGGTTCATCCCCCCTTGGAGAATATTCGGTATATCCGCTCAGGGTGGTTCCCACCAGATCCACGCCTGCTTTCCAGGCGCTTACGCCCTCCTCATAGGTGGAAATGTCCGCCATAAGGATCTGTTTCGGATACTTTGCGCGGATTTCTTTTATAAATTCGCCCGCCGTCTTTCCGTCTCCCCTCCGGCGGAACGTGCAGTCCAGTGCGACCACCTCGCTTCCCGCCTCCACCAGTTCATCCACCTCTTTCATAGTTGGAGTGATATATCCCTCAAATCCCGGATACTGCACTTTGATCAGTCCGATCACCGGCAGGCCCGTCTCCTGCCTGATGGCGATCACATCCCGCACACTGCTGGTGCGAATGGCAGGCGTCCCCGCCATCTTTCCGGCCCGCGCCATCAGGTACATAATGGATTTTTCTTCCACATACAGCGGTTCCCCGGGCAGCGCCTGACAGGATACGATCACCTGTCCCCTTATGTTCTCAAACAATTCTTTCTTGTCCACCGGCATTCCTCCTATCTGTTGGCCGAATGACCATGATTACACTATATCGCTGTTCTTTTATTTTATCATAGGAGAAAATATTTACAACAGTTTTGATTTCTGCCGCATCTTTATTTATCTGACTGGAATGTCACTGACACGCTGCCCATGGCGCAGGTCAGCGTATATGTGGAAAGCGCGTCGTTGTCAATGCTTATGTCCATGCCCAGACCGGCATTGTATCTGCTGCCTACCCGCATTTCTCCTGCCGTGCAGGACAGTTCATAATTGTGATCTTTCTCGCCGGAACCACACACAACGATCTTCACTTCTCCCATAGCAACGCTGCTGTATATATCGCCTGTGATATTTGCTTTCATGGTCAGACTGCCCATTCCCGTGGCAAGTTCCATGTCTCCGATGACACCGTCTTTGACTGTGACGCTTCCCGCCCCAACGTTCATCTGAATCTTGCCGACCTCCAGGTCTTTTATGGTCAGGCTGCCCGCCCCCACATTAACCATCGCTTTCTCCGCTGTCAGATGGTCGATGTCCATTTCTCCTGCGCCGATATAGATTTCCGCTCTCCCCAGCCTGGCATTCTGGGGCATATAGACCGTCACATCGCTGTAACTGATGTTCATTCCTTTT
>JAAVAG010000087.1 GCA_014804185.1 Lachnospiraceae bacterium | reverse complement strand
GCCTATCTGGAGGACGTCGATATAGGATACCGGGCCAGAATCTATGGTTATCGGAACTTGTATGAACCCAGCGCCCAGGTGCTGCATGCGGGCAGCGGTTCCAGCGGTTCCAGGTATAATTATTTTAAGACAAAGTTTACGGCTGCCAATAATATTTATGTGGTCTGGAAAAATATGCCTCTTCTTCAGCTTTTGATCAATCTGCCTTTTTTAATCATTGGTTTTTTGATGAAGCTTCTGTTTTATACGTTTAAAGGGCTGGGGGGCGTGTACTGGAGAGGGCTTGTCAAGGGATGCCAGCGCTGCAGGTGGGTATACGCCAAGCGGCATAAGGTAGCTTTTCGGTGGGAACATCTGGGGAATTACTGCAGGATCCAGCTGCAGCTGTGGGTGAATATTGTCAGGCGTTTTTGGGAATAGGCTAAAGCAGAATCAAGTTGTACTTTCCGCGCTCTTGATGTAAAATAACTTATAAATTGCGGAAGATACGCGGCGCAATATGACGAAGGGCAGTCATACTATGATAAAGGATAATCAGAAAGTTTTTAACAGGCTGCAGCTGTTGCTGGACGCCATAATTGTGGCAGTTTCCTATATCCTGGCCTGGTATATAAAATTTTATATTTTTGACCGGGGGGAAGAGAGTATCGGTGTTCTTCCCAGGGAGCAGTATTTTTCCGCTCTCATCTTTATTGTGCCCGTCTATATGCTTCTCTATTATTACTGCAGTGTGTACAAGCCCAAGAGGGCGGTAAAACGCCGGTACGAGATCTACAGTATTGTCAAGGCCAATACCATCGGTCTGGTTCTTTTTATGACGCTTCTGTATGTCATGAAGCAGATGCATGTTTCCCGCGAGATGATTCTGATCTTTTACGGATTAAACGTATTTTTCACCTCGCTGTCCAGAGTTGTCATTCGGAATATACTGGCGGCTTTTCGAAAGAAAGGGTACAACTTAAAGTATGTCCTGCTGGTAGGATATTCCAGGGCGGGGGAGGAATATATCAATAGGATTCTTGGAAATCCTGATTGGGGATATGTAGTCTGCGGTATTCTGGACGACAGCATTCCGGCAGGCACGCTGTACCGGGGCGTCAAGGTGCTTGGCAGGATCGCCAATCTGCATGTGATTCTGCCGGAAAACAAACTGGATGAGATTGCCATCACGCTTTCCCTGAAGGACTATGACCGGCTGGAGGAGATCGTGGATATCTGCGAAAAATCCGGCGTGCATACGAAATTTATTCCGGATTATAACAGCCTGATTCCCAGCAGGCCGTATACGGAGGATCTGATGGGGCTGCCTGTGATCAATATACGGTATGTCCCACTGAGCAATACGGGAAATATTGTGGTAAAAAGAGTGATGGACATAGTCGGGTCGCTTCTTGGGATCGTGCTTGTGTCGCCGGTAATGGCGCTCTGTGCGCTGCTGGTCAGACTTACCAGTCCGGGGCCCGTGATCTTTAAGCAGGAGCGGGTGGGACTTCACAACAAGCCCTTTTATATGTATAAATTCCGCAGCATGGAAGTGCAGAAGCCTTCCGAGGAGAACAAAGCGTGGACCATCCGGGATGATCCCAGGGTGACAAGGGTGGGAAAGATCTTGCGCCGAACCAGCCTTGACGAACTGCCGCAGCTGTTCAATATACTGAAAGGGGACATGAGCCTGGTGGGACCAAGACCGGAACGACCTCTTTTTGTGGAAAAATTTAAAGAAGAAATACCCCGCTATATGGTAAAGCACCAGGTCAGGCCGGGACTTACCGGCTGGGCGCAAATTAACGGATACAGGGGGGATACATCCATCAAAAGACGGGTAGAATATGATTTGTACTATATTGAAAACTGGACCCTGGCATTGGATCTGAAAATTATTTTCCTGACGTTTTTTACAGGGTTTATCAATAAAAACGCATACTGATACGGCTTATTTGCGGGTATCTGCAGCATAAGGAGAAACTGACATGGCAGAGAATGCGGATCAGTACAAAAGAAAGGGAAAAAGGCCAAAGAAAACAAAAAAGAAGAGACAGATCATATTATTTGCAGTTGAGATTGTCATTATCGCGGCGATGGGATTCGCCCTGTACACATTGAGAGATTTTGGGAAAACCCCCATAAAAAGGGTGGAATTCAGTGATAATGACATTGAGATGAACGAACCTTTTCAGAATGAAGAGAGCAAGCCCGAGACGATGAAGGGCTACCGGAATATTGTGCTGTTCGGTGTGGATTCCACCAGCGGGGCGTTGACCCAGGGCACCCGGAGCGACTCCATAATCATTGTATCCATCAATGAGGGCACCGGGGAGGTGAAGCTGGTGTCCGTTTACAGGGACACCTATCTCAACCTGTGTGGTGAGACGGACAAGGAGAAATACAGTAAATGTAACGCAGCGTATATGTATGGCGGGGCAAAGCAGGCCATCACCATGCTGAATAAAAATCTGGATCTGGACATCACCGACTTTGTGACGGTGGGTTTTGAGGGGCTGAAAGCGGCCATCGATGAACTGGGCGGTATCTGGATCGATGTGGACAGTGCGGAGCTGCGGCACATCAACAGTTACCAGATCACGATGTCGGAGAATCTGAAATGCAGCTATACGCCTGTGAAAGAGGCCGGATATCAGAAACTGAACGGGCTGCAGGCGGTGGCCTACTGCCGCATCCGGTATACAAAGGGAGATGACTTTAAAAGAACCGAGCGCCAGCGCGAGGTGATACAGGCGATCATAGATGAAGCCAGAGCAGCGGATGTACAGACTCTGGTAAATATAGCGAACAAGGTGACGGGGGCGGAGGCGGTGTATACATCGCTGGAGATGTCGGAGATACTGGAACTCATGGCAAATGTAGGAAAGTACAGTATTGTGGAGGAGGGGGGCTTCCCTCTGGAGAAATACAGAGAAACCGGCAAGATGGGTTCCGCGGGAGACAGTGTTCTGCCTCTGGATCTGGAGAAAAACGTCATATGGCTGCATCATTTTCTGTTTGACGATGAGGAGTACGAGGTATCCGGGACGGTGGCGGAATATACCCAGGCGATTCGGGAAAAAATCGCCGAATATCATCCGAACCTGAAATATCCGGAATAATTTAAGAAAGCTTGCCGTTATGCGCCATGCGCGGTTTCATGCGCATGCGCGCGGCGGCAGGAGGGGGCTGAGCCAGGCACATGTGTAAAATAGACGTGATTATACCTACATATAAACCGGATAAAAGTTTCTTTGGCCTGATGGAGAGCCTGTGCCGGCAGACAGTGGATATTCATAAGATTATTGTGATGAACACGGAAGAAAAGTACTATGAGGCCCTGCTCTATGGGGAGAGAATGCACAGGATGTACAAGGAAAAAGTCCGTGTATATCATTTGTCCAAGCGGGAGTTTGATCATGGGGGGACACGGCACAGGGCCGTGTGCAAATCGGATGCGGATATTTTCGTTATGATGACCCAGGATGCTTTCCCGGTGGACGAGACGCTGATTGAGAAACTGGTGGAGGCGCTTGCGGACGAGCGGACGGCGGCCGCATATGCCAGACAGGTGCCGGGGGAGGGCTGCGGGCTGACGGAGCGGTATACGCGCGGCTTTAATTATCCGCCGGAGTCTCACGTCATGTACAAAGAGGACCTGGAACGCTGCGGAATCAAGACATATTTTTTCTCCAATGTCTGCGCGGCGTACAAGAGGAATATATATGACAGTCTGGGAGGTTTTGTCAGACATACCATTTTTAATGAGGATATGATCTATGCGGCGGGAGCCATCCAGGCGGGATATGGTATCGCTTACGCCGCTGACGCGCAGGTCTGTCACAGTCATGATTATACCGTTATGCAGCAGTTTCACCGGAATTTTGATCTGGGCGTTTCACAGGCGCAGCATCCGGAAATATTTAAAAATACGCCCTCCACATCAGAGGGAAAGAAAATGGTAAGCCAGGTGTCCGCATCTCTGAGACAGGAGAAACAGTGGAAAAAGCTGCTGTATTTTTATACGCAGTGTACGTTTAAATACACGGGCTATCTGCTGGGGAAGAATTATCGGCGGCTTCCCAGGGCGCTTGCGAAGAAATGTTCCGGAAACAAAGAATATTGGAACAGGTAAAAAAAGACAGATTTTTTTCATTTTTCCTACACAAAAAGAACACAATTGATGTATATACTCAGAGCATGAACATTAAGTGATCTGAAAATTCATGTGGAAAGAGGTAATGCGAAATGTACGAAAACGAAACCTATGACGAAAATTATAACGGCATTTACCAGACGTCTGCCAGCGCGCCGGAGATGCGCCAAAGTACGCAGCCTGTCCCCGAGAAACCGGCCGGACGCGGCGCGGGAAACTATTTCAGAAAACTTCTGGCGGCTATAAGTTTCGGCCTGTGCTTCGGCCTGTTTGCCGGGCTGGGCATATTTGCGGTAAATCGGAGCATCGGGGAATCGGACCCAAATGGGGCGATGAGCGAGCAGCAGATCCGCGAGATGATTCAGGAAACCATCCGGGAATCCGCGACAGAAAATACTGCCGGTGATTCGGTGCAGGCATCTTCACCCTCCGGCATCCCCGTGACACAGAGTGTGACGGCGGTCACCACGGACGCGTCTGAAGTGGTGGAGGAAGTAATGCCGGCCATGGTGTCTATTATAAATGATTATGTGGAACAGCACACCTATCTGGGCGGACAGAAAGTGGAGAGAGAGTATACGGCCAGCGGCTCGGGCATCATTGTGGGAGAAAATGACACGGAACTGCTGATTGCCACCAACTATCATGTGATCGCGGACGCCAGGCGCCTGACCGTGCATTTTATCGATGGAAGCGATGCGGATGCGATAGTCAAGGGTACTGACGAAGATATGGATCTGGCCGTGATTGCCATCCCTCTGGACAACCTGCAGGAGGGGACGAAAGACGCGATCTCCATTGCGAGACTTGGAGACTCCAACGGTCTGAAACTCGGCGAACCGGTGATTGCCATCGGCAATGCGCTGGGATATGGGCAGTCCGTCTCGGGCGGATATGTGAGCGCTCTGGACCGGGAGATCGAGATGGAGGACGGATCCGTGGGAACCTTTATTCAGACGGATGCCGCCATTAATCCCGGCAATTCGGGAGGGGCTCTGCTGAATATCAACGGTGAAGTGATCGGAATCAATACCAGCAAGATTGGAGACTACCGTGTGGAGGGGATGGGATTTGCCATTCCGATTTCCGCGGCGCAGCCCATTCTGGAAAATCTGATGAACAGAGAGGACAGGTCGGAGATACCGTCCGCCATGCGGGGATATATCGGAATCCGGCTTCAGACAGTGACAGCCGAGGATGCGGCAAGATACGGAATGCCCACCGGAATTTTTATCTATGAGGTATTCGAGGATTCCGCGGCCAGTCGTGCCGGCCTGCTGCACGGAGATATCATTACCAAATTCGACGGCAGAAAGGTTACCAGTAACGAGGATCTGCAGGATCTGCTGAAGTATTACAGGGCAGGGGAGACGGTGGAGGTCACTGTGATGAGAAGTCAAAGCGGCGAGTATGAAGAAATGATATTCCAGCTGACTCTGGGTGAGCGGACATCGTGATATGCGGGATGCTCTATAAATTAAATATGTGATTCAGAATCCCCGCCGGGATCCCGGCAGGGATTTTGGCGTTTAAAAGTATGACAAAGAGTACTACAGACTGCTTAGAAAGGTGTGGGAGTTGTTATGACAGATCAGGATAAGGATTACAGAGATGATATGGAGGAGTCCGCAGAGTCTGCGGGCGAAGGCAGCGGGAAGACTTCCGGAGAAGTTTCCCGGGATGC
>JAAVAG010000086.1 GCA_014804185.1 Lachnospiraceae bacterium | reverse complement strand
TACAGGAATATTCTCCGGAAGAAAAAAAGCTGGTCGGACCTGTAAAAAACATTTTTAAGGGAACTTCACGCGGATGCACAGAAGGCCCGCATCTTTACCAATATCAGGGATACTATTATCTGATGGTGGCGGAGGGAGGAACGGGTTATCCTCATTGTGTTACCATGGCGCGCTCCAAAGAATTGTTGGGAGAATATGAAGTTGACCCTGAGAATCCAATGCTTACTTCCGTGGATGATGAGACGAATCCCCTGCAGAAAGCGGGACACGCCAGTTTGGTTCAGACGCAGAATGGGGAATGGTATCTGGCACATCTGTGTTCCCGTCCGTTGAAAGAGAGAAGGTGTGTATTGGGACGTGAATCAGCCATACAGGAGGTATACTGGAACGAAGATGGATGGCTTCGGCTGAAGCACGGAGGACACAATCCCGCGTTGACGGTGTCAGAACCTGACCTGCCGGAGTATCCGTTTGAGCCGGAACCGGTAAGAGATGATTTTAATTCGGAAGAACTGAATATTCAGTTTCAAACTCTGAGGATTCCGTTGGGAGAAGAGTGGGTATCAATAAAGGAGCGAAAGGGATACTTACGGCTTTATGGGGCAGAAGCTTTTACCTCATGTTTCAGACAAACACTGGTGGCCAGAAGGCAGCAGGCGTTTTGCTACAGGGCGCAGACCTGTGTGGAATTTGAACCGGAGCGTTATCAGCAAATGGCAGGGTTAGTAACGATTTATGACAATGAAAATTATTATTACCTGCGCATTACGGATACGGACGGAAGGAAAACATTAGGGGTACTTTATAATATCAACGGAGAGATCTCTTTTCCGGGACAGGAAGTCGATATCACAGGTGTAAAGAGAGTGCATTTGAGGATTGAAGTAAAGGAAGAACAAATGCGTTTTTATTATGCGTGTGAGGAGGAAAAGGGCTTCCTGCCGATAGGAGAACAGTATGATATCACCACATTGTCGGATGAATGCTGCAGAGAAGGGTGTTTTACCGGTACATTTGTGGGAATTTGCTGTCAGGATACGTCCGGCTGCAGAAAATACGCAGATTTTGACTATTTTGAGTATAGGGAAGATTTGTAAGAGAAAAGGATTGTTGCTCGCAGCAGCTATGAGTGTAAGTTTGCTGGCGGGCTGCGGCAGCGAAGGAGACAATCAGCCTTCTGGTTCAAATGAAGGGGAACAGAACAGCGGACAGGAGGATGGCAGCGAAGGAAACAGTCAGTCTTCCGGTTCAAATGAAGGGGAGCAGAACGGCGGAGAGGAGGCGAACGCGACTCCATTTTATATGACGCTGGATCCCCAGGTGAGTGGCGATATCGATATTATGACATGGGGAGGTGACAGTGTTTACCATGCCGATCTGGGCCACCAGGAGATTTCCGATATGGAGTTGGACAATTACACCGTTGCCATGATTTATGCGATGGCAAAGAAGTTCAACGAGATGTATCCCAATGTGAAAGTCAACCTGTATGCGGTGGCAAGCGGTGGTGAAAACTGGGATCAGGAGTTGGAAAATTTCAAGGCAGAGCATGCAAAATACCCTGATATTTACAGTTCAATGGCGCTTCCTAAGGATGTGGCAAAGGGCATGGTGGCGGATATGTCCATCTATGCAAACGATCCCCTGTATCAGTCTTTCAACAGTTCCGTTATGGAAATGATGAACTATTACGGTGTGCAGGCAGGAATACCGTACTTTATGATTCCCTGGGGTGTGTGGGTGAACAAAGAGCTTGCCGAGACGAAAAACGTCCCTTGTCCGGATCCCGACTGGACCATCGACGAGTACACGGATTTTGTTACGTCTGCAGACAAACAGACTTTCTGGGGGCTGATGTGGGGAGGCGAAGATTATGCTTCCAAGTTCATCGGCACGGGTGTTGACACAGTGAATGCGGCATTGAAAGAAGGCAAGGAAATTGATCTTGCTTCTGACCAGGTAATGAGGCTGTTGGATTATGTCCCGAAGTGGTCTTCCGTTGAGGTCTGGGCAAAGTGGAATGAGGGAGCTATCGACGTATCAATCATGGATGCCGGAGACTGGGGGGCTTGGCACTTCTTCTGTAAGAACTTTCTGCTTACTTGTTCAGGAGAACCCTGGTTCTTAAGAACTGCATGTCAGTCGCAGAATGAGGACGGCACATGGCCTGAGAATGCTGTTCAAGCTACCGATTGGGATATCTATCCCAGACCTTCCACGGATTACCGCGGAAATAATATAGGTATCATAACGGATCCTCTGGTCATGCACAACTACGCGATGGACGATGGAGACCCTGCCCTCAGCGATGCGGAGAAAGCAAAGCTGGATCTGACTTATGCTTTCACCTCCTACTGGTGCGGTGCCACTGAGGCAATGCAGGCGAGAGCCGATCAGATGTACAATAACTACGGTACCCTGCACTCAAGCCTGACCGATTCTTTCCCGTTGGTTACCGGAGAAGAGTTCGACAGGCAGATGGCTATCTGGTATAGCGTCGGCGGTCGTTCCCGTTATGCGGACGAGAATCGGATGCCCGGTTTCCAGTATGTGCTGAAACTCTGGGAGGAAGGCGCGATCTATGATTATTCCGATAAATGCTATCCCTGTAAGATTATGGAGGACGGCATGGAGATACATTGTCTGGATGAGTGGAACAGAATGACATACAATGATGTTTCCGGTTTACTTGAGAATGATCCCAACTGGCTGGATACCATCAAGGCAAATCTGCCGGAGTGGAACACCAAGTCTAAGGAGAGACTGGCAAAGGCACAGGAGGAACTGCAGACAGGGCTGAAGACTTATTATGGATTGACAGATTCTGATTTCTAAGGAATTCCTGTTATATTTGAATGATGCAGGCGGTTGAGATACCGCAGGCCAGAAAGTTAACGCAGTCAGAAAAGGAATGGCTTGTTATTTGACATGGAAAGTGGAGATAATGAGTCATTCCTTTTATAATGGGACCTGGATAATAGAATGTGTACAAGAATCTTAAAAAATAAAAAATATGTGTATAAGAATCTTAAAAAATATGTTGACAGATGGAAAGAAAACATATATAATAACACTTGTTCGCGGGAATGCTGGAATTGGCAGACAGGCATGATTCAGGTTCATGTGTATGTACGTACGTGAGGGTTCAAGTCCCTTTTCCCGCAGGCTGGGCGCGGAGTCAGAGCATTTGTTCAGACTCCGCGTTTTAGTATGAAAGATTCAGGTCCGAAATCAAAAAGATACT
Organism: Lachnospiraceae bacterium; assembly: GCA_014804185.1. Taxonomy (GTDB): domain Bacteria; phylum Bacillota; class Clostridia; order Lachnospirales; family Lachnospiraceae; genus Acetatifactor. Next base: position 6,305 of record JAAVAG010000086.1, on the reverse strand, counting down.
TTTCATTTTTCTCTTGCATTTCCCGTTTAAAGTGGTATAATAAAGGACATGGAAGCATAGCTCAGCCGGGATGAGCGTTCGCCTCACACGCGAAAGGTCAGGAGTTCGAGCCTCCTTGCTTCCATTTTTTGTGCTTATCTTTAGAATTTTGTGCTGATTCTCGCGCTGAAAGATTTGCAGGATAGAGCAGTAGATAAGATCAATGCTCTTTCACATGGTTTTTGATTGCTTCAAAGCTTTCGGGGCTGATCACGTGCTCGATGCGGCAGGCATCCTCCACAGCGGTTTTTGCGTCTACGCCCAACCGGATCAGCCAGGCCGACAGAAGTTCATGCCGCTCATAGATCATTTCGGCGATGGCCCGGCCGGACTGCGTCAAAGTGATAAATCCCTCTCTGCTGACGGTGATATGTTCTTTTTCCCGCAGATTTTTCATGGCAACACTTACGCTGGATTTCTTATAGCCCAGTTCCTCTGCGATGTCCACGGATCTCACCACGGGATGCGATTTGCTTAAAATAAGGATCGTTTCCAGATAATTCTCAGCAGATTCATTTACATTCATATCTATGACCGTACCTTTCTGTTTGGCGGCAAATGCCCTTCGGCAGTCTGGCTGCAACAGGCAAATTCCAGAATTTTCAATGTTCAGTATATCATAAAAAGGGGGTAAAAACAAGCCGCAGTTCGGCGCTGCACATTCGCCGGTTCAATGGGATTCTGCAGAAACGATAGGAAAATAGAAAAAATGCAAATTTGTTGTTGACAACTAATAAAAGTTAGAATATACTAACTATGAAATGGTTAGTGAGAACCGTTTTCAGGATCAAAAGAAAAATAAAGCAGAAAGAAGAGGATGCATGATGCCTTTGACGATGGTAAAAGCAGGGGAGCCAAATGTGATACAGAGAGTGGGCGGCAAAGATGAGGTCAGGCGGTTTCTGGAAAACCTCGGATTTGTGGCTGGCGGAGTGGTTACTGTGATATCCGAAACCGGTGGAAACATGATCGTGAATGTCAAAGAATCGAGAGTGGCAATCGGCAGGGATATGGCAAATAAAATTATGGTAGGATAAGGAGCGGACTATGAAGACATTAAAGGAAGTGCAGTGCGGGAATACCGTGAAAGTGACGAAGTTGACGGGGGAGGGGCCCGTAAAGCGCCGGATCATGGACATGGGGATCACGAAAGGGGTGGAAATATATGTGCGCAAGGTGGCGCCTCTGGGAGATCCTGTGGAAGTGACGGTAAGGGGCTATGAATTGTCTCTCAGGAAAGCGGATGCGGAAATGATAGAGGTGGAATAATTTTTTTTGACAATGAGTTAGCAAAGACTAATAAATATGAGTTTTAACTAATAAAAGGGAACAAGTACTTAAAATTTGCTTTCAGGCAGAAAAGAGGTAACATATGTCGATCAAAATAGCATTAGCAGGAAATCCGAACAGCGGAAAAACAACGTTGTTCAATGCGCTGACGGGCTCTAATCAGTTCGTGGGAAACTGGCCGGGCGTAACAGTGGAGAAAAAGGAAGGCAAGCTGAAAGGACACAGGGACGTCGTGATTATGGATCTTCCGGGAATTTATTCTCTCTCCCCTTACACTCTTGAGGAAGTGGTGGCGAGGAACTATCTGATCACGGAGCGTCCCGATGCAATTCTGAATATTGTGGACGGAACCAATATTGAGAGAAATCTGTATTTGTCCACGCAGCTGATGGAACTGGGTATCCCGGTGGTTATGGCGGTAAACATGATGGACCTTGTCCAGAAAAACGGGGATACGGTTCATATAGATAAGCTTTCACAGAAACTTGGGTGCGAGGTGATAGAAATATCCGCACTGAAAGGGACGGGCGTACAGAAAGCTGCCGAAAAGGCGGTTGCCCTGGCACAGAAAAAGAATGCGGCGGTGCCGGTACATAGGTTTGCGCCGGAAGTGGAGAGCGTGATCACTCAGGTGGAGGATAAGCTGGAGGGGATTGTTTCGCAGGAACAGAAACGCTTTTTTGCCATCAAGCTGCTGGAAAAGGACGACAAGATCCAGGAACAGATGAAAAATGCGCCGGATGTATCCGGGCAGATCAAGTATCTGGAAGAGAGCATGGACGATGATACGGAGAGTATTATTACCAATGAGAGATATGTTTTTATTTCCACAATCATCAAAGAGTGTTATACTAAGGGAAGCAAAGAAAAAATGACGGTTTCCGACCGCATTGACAAAATTGTCACCAACAGGTGGCTGGCACTGCCGATTTTTGCGGTGGTGATGTTTATCGTGTATTTCATTTCTGTCACTACGGTAGGCGGATGGGTGACGGACTGGGTGAACGACGGCGTGTTCGGAGAGGGCTGGAGCCTGTTTGGTCTGGAAGTTCCCGGTATTCCGGATCTGATCGGCGGCGGACTGGAGGCGGTCGGATGTGCAGACTGGCTGTCAGGGCTGATTATAGACGGAATTGTGGCAGGCGTGGGAGCCGTTCTGGGATTTGTACCGCAGATGCTGGTGCTGTTTATCTTCCTGGCATTTCTGGAGTCGTGCGGTTATATGGCGAGAGTGGCGTTCATCATGGACCGTATCTTCCGTAAGTTCGGTCTGTCCGGGAAATCCTTTATTCCCATGCTGATCGGCACAGGCTGCGGCGTGCCGGGCGTAATGGCCTCCCGCACCATTGAGAATGACCGTGACAGAAAGATGACCATCATGACCACCACGTTCATTCCCTGCGGAGCAAAGCTTCCTATTATCGCCCTGATCGCAGGAGCGCTGTTTGACAATGCATGGTGGGTCTCCTACAGCGCATGGCTGGTAGGTATTGCCGCTATTGTATGTTCGGGCATTATATTGAAGAAGACGAAGATGTTTGCGGGAGATCCTGCTCCCTTTGTCATGGAACTTCCGGCTTACCATATGCCCACTGTAGGAAGCATCCTGAGGAGCATGTGGGAGAGAGGCTGGTCGTTCATTAAAAAGGCGGGTACGGTTATTCTGCTCTCTACCATTTTTGTGTGGTTTACCACCTATTTTGGCTGGGTGGACGGTTCGTTCCGGATGCTGGATGATATGGAGATCGATCACAGCATTCTGGCCGGTATCGGCAGCCTGTTCAGCTGGATCTTTATTCCTCTGGGATGGGGAGACTGGAAATCCGCTGTGGCGGCGATCACCGGACTGGTTGCAAAGGAAAATGTGGTGAGCACGTTCGGTATTCTGTTCGGCTTTGCCGAGGTGGCCGAGGACGGAGCGGAATATTGGGGATCGCTTGCGGGCAGCATGACCGCTGTGGCGGCATACTCTTTCCTGGTATTCAACCTGCTGTGCGCACCCTGCTTCGCGGCTATGGGCGCGATCAAGAGAGAGATGAACAATATCAAATGGTTCTGGTTTGCCATCGGCTATCAGTGCCTGCTGGCTTATGTTGTGTCTCTGTGCATTTACCAGATCGGCACGCTGGTGACAACAGGCGTATTCGGAATCTGGACTGTGGCAGCGTTCCTGCTGGTGATCGGTTTCCTGTATCTGCTGCTGCGGCCGTATAAGGAGAGCAGTAAGCTGGATGTCAGGATTCCCGTGAAAAAAATGAGAGCATGATAAAGAGAGATCATAAAGAGAGATCATAAACAGGACAGGAAAGGGTTGGTGATACAGATGGGAACTCTGGTCGTGGGAGTAATTCTGGCGGCAATCATAGCATTGGTGATCAGGAGCATGGTGAGAGATAAGAAAAACGGCAAATCTCTTCAGTGCGGAATGGACTGCAAGAACTGTCCGGGGCATTGCTGCCATTAAAAGAAGCGGGGGACACTGTGGCGGGAGACATGGTGTCCCCTGCATGTTTATGGCCGTTTTCAGAAAGGAGATCAGGATGGCGGTATATAACAAAGAAGATCGAAAGGCATCGGATGCCAGAAGCTATCGAAGAACACAGATGCAGAGAGAACTGATTGTCGAAAAGCTGAAAGAGCGGGGCTGCAGGATCACAAAACAGCGGATGACTCTGCTCGATATTATTCTGGAGAGCGAGTGTTCCAGCTGTAAAGAGATTTTTTATAAGGCGGCAAAGGTGGACCAGGGGATCGGGGCAGCCACGGTCTATCGGATGGTGAATGTATTGGAGGAAATCGGCGCCATAAGCAGGAAAAACATGTACAAGGTCGCATATTCCGAGCAGTGCGGCATGGAGGATGCCTGCATCGTGGTGCTGGACGACGATACGGTTTACCATCTCTCGGCGAAAAACTGGAATGCCGTTGTCAGGGCGGGACTGAGCGCCTGCGGATATCTGGAGAATCAGAAAATTGTGTCCATCGCCATAAAGCCGTGCGTCTGCGAGAAAGAAGAGTGTCGAAATCAGGCATAAAGGCATATAATATAGCAAAAGACCTGAAAGGAAATTTGCTGTGAAATATGTTCTGATTGTACTTGCGGCGCTTCTTGTCATTCTCGCGGTACTGCTCATCTGCTGCGCGCTGCGCTGCCGAAAGGCCAGGAGAAAAGTATGCAGGCGGAGCCGGGAACAAAAATGCCATGATCTGAACGCGGCGCTGGAGCCATTCGGCTTTGCCTATGATTCGTGTTCCGACATCTTTTATTCCCGGATGCATCCATGGCAGCGGGAGACGGGATACTGCCGTTTTTATGATGAGCATGCTCCCCTGGCGGGTATCGTGATCCACAGTGAGCCGGTGTATTTTACCTGTGGAAAGCGGCAGTATCTGATGGAATTCTGGAAAGGCCAGTATGGAACGGCCACCGGAGCCGAGATGGGGCTGTATGTGTCAAACGAGCCGCCGGAGAGCGGAAAGCGGCCGGAGGATCTGTTTTATGAAAGTGTGAGCGACCGGGAATGTCTGCCTATGGAATTTCGGCTGCGCAGGGACGGAAATGTGATCCTGGAGCGCAGAGGAGTCCACTGGTGGCTGACCGGTTTTCTGTTAGGTGAATTTTCCCATGCAGACCGGCTTTCCATGGAACTTGGCGTGTCATTTCCCAATAATCAAATGTGTGCGGCCTTTGTGGAGGGACTGCGGCGGGCCGGATACAGAGGAGAAGAAATCCGCATAGAGGGGACGAAGGTCAGCATTGTCTTTGGCAGTCCTCGCACGAGACAGCCCAGGCATCTCAAAATTCATATTGTCCTTGTGCAGTGGATCAACAGGTGTAACTGCAGGCTCTATCGGAAATTTACATCTTGCTTTACGTGCGGCATTGACCGGATAGACTATATAGGCATGTGTTTTCCGCGGCTGTACCGGGCCATGATCTGTGTGGGCAGGAGTAAAAGCCTGCGCGCGGCCCAGAGGCGTATGCGCAGAAAGGGGCAGGGATGATGTGTCTTACCGAAAAACGGCTGACGGATGTATACGAGAAAGCGGAAAAGATCTGTTTTGACAATACTGACAGGATCGTGCTTATGAGCGACTGCCATAGAGGGGCGGGAAACTGGGGAGATAATTTTTTGAGAAATCAGACCCTTTTTTATGCCGCGCTGCGGTATTATTTCGGAAATGGCTTTACTTATATTGAACTTGGGGACGGAGATGAACTCTGGGAAAACAGAAAGCTGGAGAATATCCTCCAGGTGCATGGTGACGCGCTTGAGATGATGTCGCGGATGTACTGCAGAGGAAGGTTTTATATGATCTTCGGAAACCATGACAAAAAGAAACGAAGCAGGAAATATCTGATGCGGCGCTGCAGAGTATGCCGCAGCGATATGACGGAGGACAGCTTAGAATTGTTTCCCGATATGACCGTCAGGGAGGGCATCGTGCTGTCGCAGCGGGGAACGGGGAATCAGATTCTTCTGACCCATGGGCATCAGGGGGAACTGCTGAATGATGTGCTCTGGCCGGCGGCCAGATTTCTGGTAAGACATGTCTGGAGAAGATTGGAACTGACAGGTGTCCAGGATCCCACCAGCACGGCAAAAAACTATCGCCGGAAGCAGAGCAGAGAGCGGGCGCTGAGCAGGTGGGCGGAGGATCAGGGCATCATGCTGATCGCGGGACACACGCACAGGCCCGCGCTGCCGCCGCCCGGAGCGGGATTGTACGCCAACGACGGAAGCTGCGTCCATCCAAGGTGCATCACCGCCATTGAGATCGAGCGGGGCGCGCTGTCACTGGTGAAATGGAGCACCCTGACACGGCCGGACCGAACTCTGTATGTGGGGAGGGAACTGATGGCCGGTCCCTATCCTGTCAGAGATTATTTTCAGGAAGAGAAGCGGTAAGAGAGGCCAATACGGACCGGATCTGTGTCTCCTGCGCCTCTGCCGTGCCCTGCACCATGCGGGCGG
>JAAVAG010000085.1 GCA_014804185.1 Lachnospiraceae bacterium | reverse complement strand
GAAAAATCATTTATGGAGTAATCTTTAAAGAATTTTTCAAGTTTATCCTGACTTTCTTTTCCAAATCTAGAAATTGCATCCTGATATTGATTATTGAGTGTTTCGGTTTCTTCTAACTGTGGCTGTAGCAAGACAGTAATTTCATTACCTTCACCAAAATAATCCTGGATTTGCCTAACGTAATCTACTTTTGCTTCTGGGGTAAGTTCTGTATTTGCAAATACTTCAGATAATGCTTTAGAAATTTCTTCATTATCTTGTACTTTATTGATCTCATATAGAATTTCTTGTTGCAGCCAGTTACTTACCTCATCCCAATTGCCTGAATCAACAGTAGCTGGTATCGAATTAACCCAATCACCATCAAAGAGCATACTTTTGACAGCATTCTGCATATCAGAATCCAGTTTGTTATAGTTCCATTCTGTAGAAAGCCATGTGTTGATATAGCTTGCCAGACCAGAATTAGCAGAAGCAATATTCCCCTTTACTATTTGAACAGTATCTTCATAATTAGAACCAAACTCTCCTAATTTTCCCAGTAATTTTTCGTATTCATCGTCAGATAATTTTGAGAAGTCCCAAGATGCAGAAATGAACGATGGGCCAGCGTCTGCAGCAATCTTTTTTTCTTTGTAAAAATCATTTCCGTATCGCGAGTTCATGATACCTGCTGCTTCAGCTGCATCAATAAGAAGATCGTTATAGTATTCGTCTCCGAGTGTAATTGTGGAACGATTTCTCAAAGCATTTGCCCATTCTAAATGTTGATCGACTATTTTTTCAGAAGATTTCAATTCTTTATTGAATTCATTAAGATCTAACATATATCCCGCCCATACATCAGGCATATTTTTCATAATTTCTTGATTTGCTAATTTGTGTTGTACAGATACAAGATCGTCCAAAGAACCTACAATCGTATCAACATTTCCTGATAGGTCAAGAATGGCATTTCCATTGTCATCATAACCTTTAGTCAATTGTGGGAATAGCTTTGCTAATTGGTTACTTAAGTCGAGGAATTCATTATAATCTTCCACACTAAGTTTCCCACGAGATTGGTTTGCTTTTCCTAAATTTTCTGCTTCTTGTGCAAGTTCGGCATATCTATCTTTTACTCTATCTGTATCAGATACTAGTGTGTCGAAATTCGATTTAATGGTTTGTACGACATTTTTCGCTTCTTCTGCGGCTTCTCTTATTTTCTTCTTATTTTCTTCAATTTGCTTGTTGTAATTTACGACGGCTATGGCTGCAATAGCGAAAGCGCTCACAGCTAATGTAGCCCACCCGGCAGGAGTAGTGAACAAAAACTTTCCCATTGCTATAGTTGCATTTTTGATCGAGATCCGAAGACCTTTAAATGCTGCCCCTAAACCAAGGGTAGTAGCGGTTGTTCCTGCTTGAGATTCGGCAACTAACGCATTAGAAGCAGCATTTTTTACTTCTTTTAATGTAAGTCCTGATACAGCTACTTTATTTCCATTAGCAGATTTGGAGAATATATTACTTGTAGCAATTAGTTTCAATTGTTCTGCGCTTAATTGTCCACTTGCTAATACAGCTTTCTGCATTGATAATGACAATGTATTAAATGTATCTGCAATATTTACACTTTTATTTAAAATTTGTAATGTATCTGTTAAATTGGCGAGATCTTTTAGTTGCATTGATTATATTGTATGATATAATAATAACAAATAATAAGAAAGGTGTAAGTAATACAAATGGCTTTAATAGAATGTCCTGAATGTGGAAAAGAAGTAAGCACAACGGCTTCATATTGTCCTAATTGTGGATATAATATAAATCGAATCGTTGAATATTGCGTGGCATGTGAACTTAATAAGAAAAAAATGGTTTTAATGCATTATGAGAAAGAACAAAATATCATGATATGCCCTGAATGTGGTCATACTTTGAGATTCACAACTCCAGAAGAAGAAGCACAAATAGAGCAAAATCGAAGAATATATGAGATGCAGAACAGCAATAAAGTTACTTGTCCTTACTGCTCATCAACAAATATTGGTAAGATATCAACAGTAAGTAGAATGGTATCTACAGGATTGTTTGGGCTTGGCAGTAAAAAGATAGGGAAACAGTACCATTGTAATAATTGTGGTAGCGATTTTTAAGTTTGTATAATATTATCATTTCTATATTTTATATTTGAGTAAAAACTACTCAATAAGCATTATTTTTTATGATGCTTGTTTGGTAGTTTTTTTGAATTTTTCGCCTTTGAGATTTACTGTTGCTGTAGTCCTGGCGATAGGGTATGATATTGTTGTACTCATTAATACTGGTGATATTAATGGTGCAGTTAAATATGTACAAGAATATTTTCAATGTGATGAAGAAACAGCAAATAATATCTTTATAGAATATAAAAACAATTTTATGATGAAATCAAAAAATTTGAAAAAGAAAATGCACTAACACCAGAACAAATTGTATACAATAATGCAGTAGCTAGAGAATTATTAAACAAACCTAAATGTTCTACTTGTTCATCAACAAACTTAAAGAAGATTTCAAATACTGTGAAAGTTATAAATACAGCTATGTTGGAATTATAGGTACAAAAGGTATAAAACATTTCAGTGTAACAATTGTGGTTATGAGTGGTAATTTTTTATTCCATAGACTAACTCCATTCAAAATAACATAATTTATATAAAACTACGCAGCAAGTATTATATCATTATTTTGTGATACCGGTTTAGTAGTTTTTCTTTTTACCTAAGTTTACATAGCTTTTTTACTCATGAATGTCATGGAAAATTCAGTGAATATGAAGTAAATAACTTGTAGTGTACTAATTGTAATGCCAGATTTAAAGCAATCAAGTTTTGTCCTTTTTCATTATTTTGATTTTTATCCGTTAGCCGAAACACTACGGCTAAACGTATTACTGAAAATCATAAAATCGCAATACGCACTATGCATTATTAGTAAGTTACATTGTGGCTGCAACTTGCTAAGAGGATGGGTATGTCTGTGGGGATTGCTCTCTGCGTAATGAAGAGTGCCGTCCTGCTCGTTGTCCATTGTTATCAGTACTTAGGAACCTATTGATTCTCATCAATATTACCATATACCAGCATAATCAATTTTTTCTACTTTCGTAACCTCATCCTCAGTTAAGGGATTGTGGTTTGATATGCATTAGCCAGGTTTTCTGGTCTTACTGGAATGTAAGAGACTTTCAAGCATTTACTCCTCCATGTGTAGTTTATACTCCGTTGAAAGTGTTTTCAGAGTCTTATTAAAAACTCCATGTATCCATAGACTTGTATACAACGCCATTATGTTGTTTCCTTATCTATGATTGCCCAACTAAAATTTCTCGCCAAATTCATTTTAGTTATTGTCACATTATGTCACCATAAGGTCAAGCAAAGTTTTTAACGAATGAGGTAATTCCTGCGCCAAGGCCGATAGATCCCAGAGGACCAAGTGCGTCCGTCAGGGTATTTACAACAGAAAGAAGACCGTTCAGGACGTTAATTGCGGCAGAGACAGCATCGGAATTTACCACATTTTCAATCGTGGCAGTCCAGGTGTTGGAGAGCCGGTTCAAAGAGCCTTCCCATGTGTCAGCCATCCTTTCGGCTTCCTTTGCCATAGAACCCGATCCGTCCGTATATTGCTTCAGCATAGCTTCATAGGTGTCCCACTGACTGAGCAGGACGTCCAGCAGGGTGGCCTGGGACGCTGTACCCATGGCGCCGAGCAGAGCGTTTCTGCGGGTATCCGTTTCGTCAAGACGGTTATAGGCGGCGGCTAATTCTTTTAAAACCTCCATTGGGTCACGGAGGGAAAGGACGCCGTTTTTCGTTTCTTTCAGTTTCACATTCAGCGCGCTGCAGGCGGCCTCGTACCTGGCAAGGCCTTTTGCATCGATGCCTCTTTCCGCGTCTGATACCTGACTGATATAGAGCAGGATGTCTTTCAGGGCCTGCGCCACATCCGAGCCGCCCTTATGTGTCGCGGTGATCATGGCTGCCAGTGCGGCGGTAGTCTCCCGGACGTCTACGCCGAAAGAAGCGGCGGTATCCCCGACGATGGACATCCCCTCAGCCAGCTGAGTCATGCTGACGGCGTTATGATCCGTAATATAGTTCATTCCGTCCAGCATTTTGGTTAATTCCGCGACAGAGCCGTTCATCTGATAGGCACGGTCTGCTGCAAAGATCATCTGATTAGCCAGTTCTGCGGTCATATCACCGGTGCTCTGGGCGGCGATGGATAATTCTGCAATTTCATCAGAGTTCCGGTATCCGGCATGGGAAGCTTCCTGAACGCCCGACAGGTAGTCGGCTGCTTTTTTTCCGTACCTGCCCGCAACGTCGAAAGCGTTGTCGGCGATGTTTTTCAGGGCGGAATCAGATAAGGCATCGTTTTTCGCACTGATCCGAGTTAAGAGCGTGTCCATCTGCTGTATTTCGGAAATCGCATTTTCTGTCTGTGCAATCAGAGACTTGACCACGGAACCGGCGGAAAACCATTTTGAAAAGCTTTCCGCGGCCTGGGACATCTGCTTTTTGAAAAATGTGCCGAGTCTGTGCAGACCGCGCATGGAATTTTCTGTTTCCGTCAGTTTTTTGTTGATCTCATTTAATCTGTCGGGACTGGCTCCTTTGCTGATCTCTTTTGCATATTTTTCAAATTCTGTTCTGGCCTCTTTGGTAAGGCTCTTGTTCTTGATTAAAAGTGAATTGATTCTGCTGATCAATTTTTCGTTGTCCATTTGTACAACTCCTCCCTTTCAGGTGATATGCACTCTCCTAGGCGGAGCACTCTCCTAAGCGGAGAGGGGAGAGTGCGTTTCCTTATCTTTGTTTTCTTCATGGATCATCTCCGCGAATTTCGCGATAAGTTCCTGCTGCAGTTTATCTGCCGGTACATCTTTCAGGGCGGTGTACATGTTCCTGAGCAGATCCAGGATTCCTCTTTTTTGATTGATAAAAGAAAGAACGGTTCCGTAAAGGGCCGCCTTAAGTTTCCACTCCGCCTTTTTCATTTTAAAGTATGTGAGCATAATTCTGTTTTCCTCCTGTTACCATGAAATATTGGGCAGAACAATCATCAGCAATTCTGTGATGACACCGCCGATAAACAGCCATAAAAGTTTTTCCATAATGTTGTCGATTTTTTTCTTTGCTTCCATTGCAGGTCTGTTTTCCAGAAAAGTAACTTTTTCGTTTAATATGTCCTGCCCGGTCTTTACTTCTTTGACGTCCTCCTTTATGTATGTCATATCCATTGCAATGGATTTGACGGAGGAGGCCAGATCATAGATTACATCCTGCTTTTCGAGCAGTTTACAGATCTCGTTGTCGTGAGCGTCGAGCCGGTGCTCATTGGACCGGCTCCGGCTGTCCACCTCCTGAATATGAACCGCTAAATTCGTATAATTTTCATCCATTCCATAGATACACCTTTCTGATGAATGATTTGTTGTCACTCAATGCCGATCTGGATGGCATCGATTTCTATTCCGAAAGATCCGGCATATTGCCGTGTGTCTGTCTTGCTGTATCCGGTGATCCAGTTTCCCCATTTATTGTCTGTTTTGCGGTGTACGCGATATTTTAATGTGCCGACGATTCCCGTGGCCTTTATGGCGATGGCGTCTATGGGTTTCCCGGCGGATCCGGCGTATTGGCGTGTGTCTGTTTTGCTGTATCCGGTGATTTCCCCGCCCCATCCGGCCCCCAGTCTGTGCGCGGTGTAGGTGACGGTTCCCTGGCTGAGTCTGATTGCCACTTTATCTATGGATTTTCCGAAAGAGCCGGAATAACCCATGGAACTGACCAGATTATAGCCGGTGATGTCATTGCCCCACGTATTTGTCGCTATGCGGTGGGAAGTATAGGTCACTTTTGTTTTGGCCTCCGATAATGCCGGCGAGCCGGATTTCAGTTCGGACGGCACGGTTACGGTCCAAAGACATCTGACCTGTCCGGCAAATAAGTCCCATGTATTTTTTAACCGCGCCGCTTTGGTCGATGCGGGATCGTTGATGAAAACATATCCGTTCTCATATCCGTAGACGAGAATAAAATGTCCCGAACTTGTCCAGTTTCCTTTTCCCATGCAGGCGATCACCCAGTCGCTTTTCTTCAGCGCGTTCAGCGCCTCCGTATGTGCGGCGGAAGAGGAGAGACCGTACAGATTGGAGGAATTCAGTTTTTTGCAGGGAATGCCGTAGGCGGACAGCTGCGGCACGAAGTAGGAATAATAGGTGCCCTGATTCAGCGCTTTGTATCCGTGGGCCATCGACCATTCCGATGTGGTAACGGGCGTCACATTTTTGTCTTTTAGGGTTGCGATCACCATTGCGGTGCAGGTAGTGCCGCAGCCGGAGCTTCCGATGGTTTTTGATTCTCCCTTTGCGGAGTAGTTGTGATCTTTCCAGCGGGGATCTTTCTGCAGATAGCTGACGGGCTTTACCATAGCTTATCACCTGCCTCTTTCATTTCCTTTACTGCCGATTCGATCAGTACGTTCAGTTGTTCTTCTGTGATCGTCGTCTTTTTCGTGTTAAACAGATTGTTCAGAAATTCGACGGCATAAGCTTTTTTGTCGCTGCCGTGTCCTGTCTCTTTCCACAGCATGTCTGCCGCCTTTACCGCCAGCATTGCCCATTCCTTATATTGACTCAGCCTGGCGGTATTTATATGAACCCTGATACAGGGAATGAGAAAGGAAGTAATAATCGTCCCCAGAACAGGAATAAGGGATATGATTACATTAAAAAGGTTTTCATTCATACTTGCATCTCCTTGTCAGGCTTCTTCTTTTTCGGCTGCTTTTGCATCTGCAGCCTGGGACTTCCGAAAAGAAACCGTATTGTTGATATATGTGAAAGCGCATTCCCGTGAGCAGGCGAAATTGCGCCAGCGAAAGACATCGGAATGCGACTGGCAATAGGAGCACGGTACAAAAAGTTTCCCGCATACGCGGCATGGGATTTTTTTCTGTTCAGTCAATGTCTCTGTCTCCTTGTCTGCGGGCGGCAAAAAGCCGCCCGTCCATCACAGTGCGCCATGTGGCTCATGGTTCTCAGTCAAAAATCACGAAATCCCACAGATCGCTTCTGCCGGTGCACAGGTTGGGAAGAGAAGTAAACTCAAAACCCTGGGTAGCGGGATCGGAGCCGCCTGCGATGTCAAAGGTTCCGGTGAAGTCCGCTCTGTCAATGATAAACTGTCCGTGGAAGAGATTGTCGCACCCGTCCTGGCAGGTCACATCGATGAACAGGGACAGCGTTTTGCTGTACTTGTCCGAGTCGTTGGAGATTTTCTTACCGGTTACTTTTGCATCATAAAATGCGATCACTTCTGTGCCGTCGGCAACGTCGCCTTCATAGAACGTGAGTGTCTTTGTCTCGGGATCATAGGAAAACTCGCCTGCGGTCGGTTCGGCGCTGGTCTGCGTCAGCTTTTTGCCGCCGGATATGTAGGCGCTGCCCGCGTTTCTCACATAGATCATGCCGATTTCGTTACCGGCAGTTCCGACAGCGGTCTCTTTGGTAACGCCCTTATTTCCGGATACGACAACAGGATCGGTGTAACGGATGGTATATTCGCCGTCTTCGATCTCAGCGCCAAGCATGGCTGCCAGCGCGCCGCCGGAAAGCATGCCGTTTGTCCCCTTGCCGGTGACTTTCTTGTTCTTTTTCAGAGAGCTGATTGCCCTGCCGCCTTTGCCGGTGATGTCCACCTTTTCCTCCTCGTGAGACAGCGTGAAGTCGCTCAGTTCATCCAGGATCATGTCCAGGCTTCCGTTGCTTCTGTCGAAACCGATGATCTGGTCGAAAGATGTGATTGTGAATTTGTCAATGTTCATAGTGCGTTCCTCCTTAAATTTGAATAGAATCAAAGGCCGTTTTTAGTGGATCGGGATCCAGGTGAGTCCATCCTTGTCCCCAAGCCTGGATGTATCGACGGTTCCGGCGTATACGCCGATCATCGTATTGTCAAAACTGATTTTGCGCTGTATCTGTCTGAGACTCTGTTGAAATCTGTATATGGACAGATCCATGCATGTGTCATAGTCGTAGGGAAATTCGGAAGTGTTTACCAGAGCGACAACCATTTTTTCCAGATATGGTTCCGGTTTCTTTCCGGCGTTTCTTTTTTGCTTTTTCCGCTCTTTTTCCAGCAGATACTTTCTGGCGGATTCATTTCCCGGTTTATGATCTGTTTTTTCGAATAAATTCATTTTTCTGATCACATCAGCAAGATCGCGGTAGACGGACGGGTCTATCACAATGTTATTTTTGGGACTGTAGATCACCGGGGCATGATTATGACTGTCTGTATAGCTGTCAAAGTCGGACAGATCCAGATCACCG
>JAAVAG010000084.1 GCA_014804185.1 Lachnospiraceae bacterium | reverse complement strand
CACATTCATCCGGGTTGTATTCTGTTCGATAAATTTCCGCTGAATATCCGCCTTCAGGCTTCCCTGCTGCGCGCGCAGCGTGTTGCGGCCGTCCTTGATTTCCTCTATTTTCCGCTCCAGATCTTCCACTCTCTGCTGCAGTTTTTTCACTTTCCCAGTCAGTTCTTCTATCTCACGGCGTCTTCCCAGCAGATTGCTGCCATTTTTAAATGCGCCGCCGCTGATGGCTCCGCCGGGAACCAGAAGTTCTCCCTCCAGCGTAACCATACGGACACTGTATCCGTACTTTCTGGCAATCCGCACCGCATTGTCCACGTGATCCACCACAACGATGCGCCCCAGCATGGACTTTGCCACATTCCGGTACTTCTCCTCGATCCCGACCAGTTCATCCGCCATCCCAATGACGCCGTTCTCCTCCAGAACCGCTTTATTCTTAAATTCCTGCGGGTTGGTAATACTGGTGAGCGGCAGAAAAGTAGCCCGCCCAAGCTTGCCGGACTTCAGAAAACGAATCATCTTCTTGGCGGTTTCCTCATTGTCCGTGACAATATTCTGAATGCTGCCGCCCAGAGCGGTTTCGATGGCGGTCTCATACGCTTTGTCCACCTTGATGATATCGGCCACTACGCCGATAATTCCCTTTTCCCGCTCTTTCTGCTCCATAACCTTTTTGACGCTGCCGCCATAGCCCTCATAGCGCTCCGTCAGGTTGGACAGTGCCTCCAGCCGGGACTTTTCCTGATGGTACAGTTCCTGCGTCTCCCGCAGACTCTGATCGCTGGCAGTCAGTTCCCCCTTGATCTCTTCCAGTCTGCGGTCCGTCCTCTGCGCCTGTTCGTTCATCTCCGCCAGTTCCGCTGTCACCTGCTCAAATTCCTGCTGCAGTCTGCGGAGGTTTTCCTCCTGCTGCTCCTCATCGGACTTGGCCCGCAGAAGCCTGGAGTTCAGCTGAGCCCTGCGGATGGCAATCTGCTCCAGCATTGTGTCATATCGTCCCATTCTGGACTTAATGGTGGCGCGCTGGTTCAACTCGCCTATAATCACATTCTTTCCTTTTTCTATGCTGTCGCTCAGCTGTTCTATTCTCTCCTGCACCCCCAGAAGCGTTCTTCCCGCCTGGTCTCTGATGGCCACGATCTCGTTTACCTGCTCGTCGATGGAACGTTTTTCTTCCAGTATGGACTCTTTTTCCAGGTTCTTTTCATCCATCTGGGCCTGTACATTCCGCTCTCTGGACTGCAGATGCTCCCCATTTCCCCTGGCGGAGTTGATCTGCTCTTTCAGGACATTGATCTCTCCCTCCAGTTTTCCCCGGAGGACACTGGTGTCAGTGAGGGAACTTCTGGCCTGTTCAATGGAGGTATCAAGACTCTCCAGACGCGCTTCGATCTCCTCATATTCTTTTCGGATATTCTCATACGCTCTGTTTGTCTCCCCCAGATCCCTGTCCGCAATCTCGTATTTTTCCTCGACTTCCTTCAGCTGTCCTTTCAGCCTCTGGTCCTCCAGCAGGAAAACGTTTACATCCAGCGTCTTCAGTTCTTCTCTCTTTTTCAGATATTCCCTTGCCTTCTCCGACTGCTTTTCCAGCGGCCCTGTCTGCTTTTCCAGTTCGGAAAGAATATCCCTGACACGCACAAGATTCTGCTGTTCATCCTCCAGCTTTTTCTGGGCGGCATTCTTCCTGCGCTTAAACTTAACGATACCGGCCGCCTCGTCAAACAGTTCCCGGCGTTCCTCCGGTTTACCGCTGAGAATCTTGTCGATCTGCCCCTGCCCGATTATGGAGTATCCCTCCTTGCCGATACCCGTATCATAGAACAGTTCGTTCACATCTTTCAGGCGGCATATCGAGCCGTTTATCATATATTCGCTTTCACCCGACCGGTAAATGCGCCTGGTCACCGTCACTTCGTCATAGTCGATGGCCAGCTGGTGGTCCTTATTGTCCAGTGTGATCGCCACATAGGCGTAACTCAGCGGTTTTCGCGCCTCCCTACCCGACAAAATGACATCCTGCATGGATGCACCCCGAAGCTGCTTGATGCGCTGTTCCCCGAGTACCCATCTGACCGCGTCCGCCACATTGCTCTTTCCGCTCCCGTTCGGCCCTACGATACCGGTGATACCATTGTGAAACTGGAACGTGATTTTATTGGCAAAAGATTTAAACCCGTATACCTCAATATTCTTTAAATACATCGATCAGTTCAAGCCTTATTCCTTTCTCTTGTCTTTTAACAGTAAAAGCGCCTCATAAGCAGCCCTCTGTTCGGCAGCCTTCTTCGTGCGTCCGCTTCCCCTGCCGATCACATTGCCCCCTATGAGCACCTCCGCCTCAAAGACCTTGTCATGCTCCGGGCCTTTCTCCTCAACCAGCCTGTACTGCACATCCTGCTTCATCTCTCCCTGAACCAGTTCCTGCAGATTGGTCTTACTGTCATAAAATAACTGCTTGTCCTCCAGATCGGACAGCACAAAACGAAAAATATACTCGCGCGCCCTCTCCAGCCCTCCATCCAGATAGATCGCGCCGATCACCGCCTCCATGACATCGGATGTGATGGACTCCCGTTCTCTTCCTCCGTTCGCCTCTTCCCCTCTTCCCAGCAGCATGAACTTCCCCAGTTCCAGATCTCGCGCGCAGAATGCCAGCGCCGGTTCACAGACCATGGACGCCCGCATCTTTGTCAGTTCTCCCTCCGGCTTTTCCGTAAAGCGGTGAAACAAAAAATCGCTGGATATCAGTTCCAGCACGGCATCGCCCAGAAATTCCAGACGCTCATAATTCCCGTTTTTATTTATTTTCTGCTCATTGGTAAAGGAACTGTGTGTGAGCGCCTGTCGGAGCAGCCCCCGATCACTGAATCGATAACCGATTCTCTTTTCCAGTTCTTCCAGATCATATCCAGCCAGCATAAAAAAATCCTTCCTTATGTTAAACAAAGTATCCCTAAAACCATTTAGGAATACTTTGTACAGATTTCCGATATCAGTCAGTTGATTTCATTCCTGATCAATTCCACTGCCTCTTCCACCGTCTTGATCTTCTCCGCTTTCTCCGGCGGAATCTCAATTCCGAATTCCTCCTCGATTCCCATAATAATCTGGAACACATCCAGTGAATCGGCTCCCAGATCATCCGTGAAAGTGGTGTCCATGGTGATCTCCTCGGGATCAACGTTCAGTACGCTCGCAATGACTTCTTTTAATTTTTCAAATTCCATACTCTGTTTCCTTCCTTTAATTCTCTAATGTAATTTTTTCTCTGATCTTATCAGCAATTCTCTGCTCCTTAAATGTCACACACTGCAGAATGGAATTTCTGATCTCAACCGCCTTGGAACTGCCGTGGGTCTTCACCACCAGTCCGTTCAGCCCCAGCAGCGGCGCTCCGCCGTATTCCTCTGTGCTGAAGCCTTTCATGGTCTGTTTCAGAGCGGGCTTTACCAGCCAGGCCCCGATCTTTGTCCTGAGAGATGTCATTAGACCGGCTTTCACTTTTTTCAGCATAACGGCGCCCACGCCCTCATACATCTTCAAGATCACATTCCCCGCAAAGGCCTCGCAGACCACCACATCCGCGCCTCCCATGGGAATATCCCGCGCCTCTACGCTGCCGATAAAATTGATCTCCGGGCAGTTTTTCAGGAGCGGAAATGTCTCTTTCACCAGAGCATTGCCCTTTTCCTCCTCCGCGCCGATATTGACGATTCCGACTCTGGGATTCGGCACGCCTACAACGTTTTCCATATAGATGGAACCCATCTTGGCAAACTGCACCAGATGAGAGGGTCTTGCATCCACATTTGCCCCGCAGTCGATCAGAAGCGCCACTCCATTTTCCGTAGGAATCATCGGTGCGAGAGGCGCTCTCTCCACCCCTTTGATCTTGCCCACAATCACCTGCCCGCCTACCAGCACGGCGCCGGTGCTCCCCGCCGATACAAAAGCGTCGCAGGTGCCGTCCTTTACCATATACAGCGCTTTTACAATAGAGGAATCCTTTTTCTTGCGGATCGCCATGACAGGCGGCTCTGCCGTCTCGATCACTTCCTGCGCGTGCACCACTTCGATCCTTGAAGTGTCAAACGTATGATTTTTCAGCTGCGCCTCTATCTCTTCCTTTCGTCCGGTCAGAAACACTTTCACACGCTCATCGGCATTTACCGCTTCCACCGCGCCCTTCACAATTTCCGCCGGTGCGTGATCGCCGCCCATGGCATCCACTGCAACACGAACCAACTCTGCCATCTTTTATCCTTTCTTTATTACAAATATGTATTATCTTATTTTACTATACTAAACCCCTCTGTAAAAATCAAGACAAAAGTTGCGAATAGCGCAGGCCTCACTGCGAGCGCAGGCCTCACTCACGTCAGGTTCAACATCCACGCAATCCCGTACAACACCAGAAGATGGCATGGATAAAACGCATAGAAAACATACTTCATCCGCCACCCGCGCTTTCCATTGTAAGCCGCCACAGGCAGAAATGCCAAAGACGCTGGTATTTCCCACAAAAAGACCACTGCCCCGGCGATCACCTGGGCCAGCCTCTGCCTGCGGAAAATAAAGATCGTTACAATACACATCACTCCGAGAGCGCCGTAGTCCGTCTTCAGAAATTCCGCGGCATACATCCCAGCCGCGATACCTGCGAGCCACAGCGGCAGTTTCAGCGCGATATGCCATTTCCGCTTTCCCACCCTGTCCAGAAAAATCATCACAAGCAGCCCGATCAGCAGGGTAAAGAACACATTCTGATACCCCATATACATCCAGCTGTCCGAAAAGGCAAGATCAAAAGGCACCTCCGACAGCAGGGCAAACAATCCCAGGCGCAGAGCGTATTTCCATACATTCCGGGTGTGCATAAAACCTGTCACCAGCAAAAAACAGAAGATGGGAAAACCCAGCCGTCCAATGGACCGCAGTATCATATACAAAGTCCACAGCCGCTTCCCCTGCTGGGGGAAATACAGCATGCGCTCCACCACAACGGCTCCCACATGGTCGATGAACATACTGATGATGGCAATCATCTTTATCGTACTTCCCGAAATTCCTTTCTGTCCGATCAGCGGTTTTATTCCGTTTTCTTTCTCCATCCGCTCCGTCCTGCCTCCTCTTTTCGGAACATATCAGAAAAAAGGCTTTCCGCTTATTCGGAAAGCCTTGTCTGAAACTCATTCAGCAACACTTATGATCTCTTTCTTGTTGTAAGAACCACAAGCCCTGCACACTCTGTGAGGCGCCATAAGCGCACCGCACTTGCTGCATTTTACCAGAGCAGGAGCACTCATCTTCCAGTTTGCTCTTCTCTTATCCCTTCTGCTCTTAGAACTTTTATTCTTAGGACAAATAGACATCTTTACACCTCCTTATTTGCGTTGAAAATATCCTGTATCGCTGCCATGCGGGGATCCGGGACAAATGTATCGCAGCCGCACTCCCCGTCATTTAAGTCTTTGCCGCATATCATGCAGATTCCTCTGCAGTCCGGCCTGCAAAGCACTTTCTCCGGCTGGTTTAACAAAATCTCATTGTAAATCAGCGCCTCCGTATTCAGAGAATAGCCTTCCATCAGCCCGAGATCATCTTCCTCCGATATCCCGCCGCCCTCTTCCGGCTCAGGCGATACCTCCCGTTCAAAGTCAAGAGATATTTCCCGGGGAACCTGTTTCAGACAACGATCACACTGCATTTCCAGTGTGACTTTCGCCTTTCCGCTCACCCTTGCCCGTTCTTTCCCGCAACGCTCAAAAACAAAATGCGCCTGAGACTTCTCCAGGATCGGATACTCGCCGTACCGGCATCGGAACACTCCCATCTCAATAGGAACGTCCACGCTGATTTCGCTGCCCGAAGATGTAAAAACATCCGTTAAGTTCACTAACATATTCCGCTCCAAATACATATACTCTCTAACTCACACTTGTATAAGTATACATATGAACCAAAATTTTGTCAACTATATTTTCAGGAAAATCAGGTTTTCGACGGATGCAGCACGGCGCACACCGGGTAATGGTCGGAGAGGAACACGCCGTCCTTTTCCTCCGTCCACTTTTCAACGCTTTCACATACAAATCCCCTGACGAAAATATAATCTATATGACAGGGATCCTCCGCCCGTCCATAGCCGTGATAAGTGATTCCCATTTCTCTCGCCACATCCACATAGGGGTATTTTTCCATGACTGCCATCTCCGCACTGTCAGGCTCCGCATTCATGTCCCCGGTGAAAATAACCGGCGCCTTTGGGAAAAGCGCTGCGCTCTCCACTTTCTCCATGATCTGCCGCAGCCCCTCTTCCCTGGCTTTGGGCCCTTCGTGATCCAGATGCGTATTGACTGCCCGAAAGACGGTCTTTGTGGCCAGATCCTCAAAGACAGCCTCCGTGCACACCCTGGGACAGATGCTCTGGTCCGGATAGCGGGATGCCGGCGTATAAGGCGTTTCCGACAGCCAGTACGTCTCCATCTGGATCAGGTTCAGTCTGTCTTTCCAGTAGGCAATAGCCGTCTGTTCATCCTCCAGCGTCTCACTGCGGCCGCAGCCGATCACATAATAGTCCGTAAGCTCTTCTTTCAGCCAGAGCGCCACATGGGGGAGAACCTCCTGAAAACAGATCATATCCGGCTTCTCCTGCTGCAGTTTCTCTGCAATCAGCGGTCTGCGGAAACAAAAATTGTTTGCTTTGTCCTGCTGATAATCACATCGTATATTGAAAGTCACGATCTTCATTCTCTTTTTCCTGCCTTTTATTTCATTGCGTAGTTTTCCTGCAATGCGCACCCTTTACCGCATGGCGTCGAAAGTCTCCCGGATCGCTCTGATAAAATCCAGACTGTTTAAAATCACCGGATGTTCACATGTGGAGATCAGCGAGAGGCTCTTTGTCATCCTGCCCTCCTCCACCGTCCTGATGCATGCGCGCTCCAGAGAGTCCGCAAAATCCGCCAGCTCCCGGTTTCCGTCCAGTTCTCCCCGCTTTCTCAGCGCCCCTGTCCACGCAAAAATGGTGGCAATAGAGTTGGTGGAAGTTTCCTCCCCTTTCAGATGCTTATAGTAATGGCGCTGTACCGTTCCATGGGCAGCCTCATATTCATATACACCGTTTGGAGATACCAGTACGGAAGTCATCATGGAGAGATCGCCGTAGGCGGTCGCCACCATGTCGGACATCACATCGCCGTCGTAATTCTTGCACGCCCAGATAAATCCGCCCTCGGAACGGATCACACGCGCCACTGCGTCGTCGATCAATGTATAGAAATATTCAATACCCAGCTCCTCAAATATTTTTTTGTATTCCGTGTCGTATACTTCCTGGAAAATATCCTTGAAAGTATGATCGTACTTTTTGGAAATGGTATCCTTTGTGGAAAACCACAGATCCTGCCTGGTATCGGCCGCGTAGGCAAAACAGGCTCTGGCAAAACTGAGGATGGATTTCTCCGTGTTGTGTATCCCCTGCAGAATCCCGGCTCCGTCAAACTCATGGATCAGTTCCCGCACCTGTGTACCGTCCTGCGCCGTAAACACCAGTTCCGCCCGGCCCGCCCCCGGTACTTTGATCTCTGTATTCTTATAGACATCCCCATACGCGTGTCTGGCGATGGTGATGGGCCTGGTCCAGTTCTTTACATAGGGCACAATGCCCTTTACCAGAATTGGAGCGCGAAAAACCGTGCCGTCCAGAATAGCCCGTATCGTACCGTTGGGACTTTTCCACATCTCTTTCAGATGATATTCCGTCATTCTGGCCGCATTGGGAGTGATCGTGGCACACTTTACCGCCACCCCGTATTTCAGCGTGGCATTGGCGGAATCCACCGTCACCTGATCATCCGTTTCATTTCTGTGCTCCAGTCCCAGATCGTAATACTCCGTCTTGAGATCCACATAGGGAAGTATGAGTTCCTCCTTGATCATCTTCCACAGAATCCTGGTCATCTCATCCCCATCCATCTCCACCAGCGGGGTCGTCATCTTAATCTTATCCATATCTGCCTCCCTGTCTCACCCTTTACTCTTCGTGATATGCCTCCCGAAGTCCGTTTTTCACCACATTCTCATAAGCGCTCAATACATGCTGGTTTGCCAGCTTCTCCGCCAGATCGGCGTTTTTTTCCTTGATTGCCTCCATAATCATCTCATGTTCCTTATTGGAAGCGGCGCTCCGCTCCGCGGATGCCAGCGTCTTCCTGCGCACCCGGAGCACATACTCATGAAAATCTTTCAGCTGATGTTCCAGAATCTTGCTGTCGCAGGCCTCGTACATAATGTCATGGAAACGGTTGTCCAGTTCCGCCAGCTGCTCCAGATGGCCTTTCTGGGCATGGAATCTGGCCAGATATACATTTTCCTCCATCTCTTCCATCTGTTCCCGGGTGATATGTCCTGTGGCCCACCTGGCGCACAGCCCCTCCAGCAGGGAGCGGATCATATAAATATCTTTCACATCCTTCTCCGTGATACCGGTCACATAAGCTCCCTTATTGGGAATGATCTGAATCAGCCCCTCCAGTTCCAACTGCCGGAACGCCTCCCGAACCGGCGTCCTGCTGACTCCCATCTCCTCCCCGATGGCGACCTCCCTGAGTTCCTCATGTTCTCCGTATTTACCACTGAGAATGTCATCGCGCAGACGGTGGAACACGCGCCCCCTCAGGGAGTACTTGTCCGTCACCTCCTGCTTTACATCATAGCTGCCCACTTCTATACCATACCTTTCTTTATTCTCTCTATTTTAACACAAGATTCAGCGTTCCGCATATCCCCTCAATGACCTTTACCAGTTCTCCGTCAGTCATGACTGTCACGCGTCCGTCGGCGTATTCCGCATCCACCCATTCTTTCACGGCCTGTACCAGTTCACAGGACTTGTCCACCTGTCTCTCACCGTCCAGACGATAATAGGTATTGATCCAGTGGGCGATACCGGCAAGTCCCGAGGTGTTGCTCACCGCGCACAGCACCGGTCTGTTCAGAAACTTTTCCGTGTCAAATATGTTGTAGATCTCTTCGTTCTTTAAAAGTCCGTCCGCGTGGATACCGGCTCTTGTCACATTAAAATTCTTTCCCACAAAGGGCGTCCTCTCGGGAATCTGATACCCGATCTCTTTTTCATAGTACTCCGCCAGTTCCGTGATCACGGTGGTATCCATGCCGTTCAGATCTCCGCGGAGCTGCGCGTATTCAAAGACCATAGCCTCCAGAGGCGTATTGCCGGTCCGCTCTCCGATACCGAACAATGACGCATTGACGGCAGAACTGCCGTACAGCCATGCGGTAGTGGAATTGGTCACGGCCTTATAAAAATCATTATGTCCATGCCATTCGATCAGACTGTGCGGCACCCCCGCGTGCGTATGAATGGCATAGATAATTCCCTGCACACTTCTGGGTATGACGGCGCCGTTAAAGTTCACCCCGTATCCCATCGTATCGCACGCGCGCACCTTTACGGGAATCCGGTACTGCTCCATCAGTTTCATCAGTTCCATACAAAACGGAATCACATAACCGTAAATGTCCGCCCTGGTAATATCCTCCAGGTGACACCTGGGACTGATGCCCTCTTCCAGACAGTCGCGCACGATTCGAAGATAATGCTCCATAGCCTGTCTTCTGGTCATTTTCAGTTTGAGAAAAATGTGATAATCCGAACAACTGACCAGGATGCCCGTCTCTTTCATGCCGATCTCTTTTACCAGCTTAAAGTCATCCCTGCTCGCCCGGATCCAGCTGGTGACCTCCGGAAACGCATACCCCCGTTCCATACATTTGTAGACGGCATCCCGGTCTTTCTTGCTGTACAGGAAAAACTCCGACGCGCGGATCATACCGTTGGGTCCCCCCAGCCTGTGCAGATAATCGTAAATCGTCACGATCTGCTCCGTCGTATACGGCGCTCTGGACTGCTGTCCGTCGCGGAATGTAGTGTCCGTGATCCATATGTCCCTGGGCATATTGTGGGGAACGATTCTGTCATTAAACGGAATCTTCGGAATCTCCGAATAAGGAAACATATTCCGAAAGACATTGGGTTTCTCCACGTCATCCAGAATATACATATGCTCCTCGATCTCCAACAGATTGTTTCTGCCGTTCATGCTGACAGGACGGTTTTGAAATGTACTGTTATCCATACTGATCCTCCGCTCCGCCGCCTTTCTCTCATCCGCGGTCTCGTATCATTGTATGCAATTATACGAGAGGTGTCAATACTCAAAATGACCTATTTGGACATCATCCCAGCAATTTTTTTACATTGAGCATTCCGTATCCCTGCTTATACCACGCCTCTCCCATATCCGTTGCGCTGTAAAGCAGTTTTTTCTTGGCCAGCTCGTTCCGGCACTTCGGATCCTGCTGAAGCAGTAGCGCCAAAGCGCCGGATACGATGGGAGTCGCCATGGATGTACCGCTCTTGCTTGTGTAAGCGTGCACATGCCCCCTTCTTCCCATTCTGCATCTGGCATCACAGGAGATAATCTCCGTGCCCGGCGCTACCACATCCGGCTTGCGCACACTGCTGAGCATGGATCCCCTGCCGGAATATGTCTCGCACCGGTTCGGCATATTCCTGTAATACTCCCCGTCATGGCACCCTACCGTGATCAGCCTGGCGCTCGCCCCCAGTGATGATATTGTATTCCACTGCGGCCCTCCGTTTCCGGCGGCGCAGACAACCAGCAGTCCCGCATCCCATGCCGTCTCCAGCCATCCCACCAACGCTGCCTCCCGGTCCTTGTCATCCAGCTGGCCCGTTCCGATGGAAATATTTAAAATGCGCACCCCATATTTCTCGCGCGTATCCAGCACCCATTTGATCCCCTCTATCATCGCCTCCACAGTGCCGTTCCCTTCCCGGTCCAGCACTTTCCCGACAATCAGATTGGATAGAGGAGAAATGCCTCTGTATCTACCCGCAGACAGCTTTCCGCTCCCGCAGGCGATACCGCATACATGGGTGCCGTGGCCGCTGTCGTCATATATCATACTTTTGCCGTTCACAAAATCTCTGAAATCCAGTATTCTCCCTGCCAGATCGGGATGCCCGGCCACACCCGTATCCAGCACCGCCACCGTGCATATCTTCTCGGGACGCCACTGTGGTCCGTCGTCGACGCAGCCGATCTGCCGCCTAACCCTGAACATAAAAAGCCCCCGGCTTTTTTCCTTATCATATGCCGGGGCGCCTTAAAATGTAATCTTTTTTCTGCGGGGCCTGTAAAAAAGTATTGCCAAAGCCAGACTGAAAATTCCCGCCGCGAAAAACCACTTCGGATGTATCGCTTCTCCCGTATCGGGCGAGATATCCAGCCTGCCCCCTGCGGCGCCCACGCTGTAAATGGCAAAAGGAGAAAGATGAGAAACCCGGAATGTCAGAATACCGTCCTGTCCAAGGGTATATCTCACATTTTCAAGCTGTCCGTTATGGTCCACTGTCACAACTCTTATGCCGTCCTCTTCTCCGTTTACGGGCAGAGGAAGCGTCACGGTCAGAAGATTATTTCCCAGTCTCGTAATAGAAACGCCGCTCTCGATATCTGTCAGTTCCAGCGAGAAACATGCCGCATCTTCCGGCAAATCCTGGCCGTAAACCGCCTCATAAGCCTGATCAAGCGTCTGGCGGACAAGGTCTTTATCCTCCACTTTCAGAAGAAAATCTCCTGCGCTCCCGTCCAGGGACGCGTGGATCCGGCTGCCCGGCTGGAAAACCTTTGAATAATTTGCCACCGCGACCCTGCCTGCCGTTTCCCCGTAAGTGTCCGTGTCCTTCCGGGAAGGATCCGCATATTTCGCAAGCCGGTCCAATCCTTCCACCCGGTAACTATTTCCGTCAATATAGATATATTCCGGTATCTGTGCCGCCTTCAGTTCTTCT
>JAAVAG010000083.1 GCA_014804185.1 Lachnospiraceae bacterium | reverse complement strand
TCTTCCTCGTCCATATCCAGATAGACTTCCGCAAGCTGCCTGTTTGTCTTCGACAGCCTCAAAAGCTGTAAGAATGCATGACACATTTTTTCTTCTTTTTCGTTCTTCTGCAGCATATGGATTCTCCTTTTCTTTCCTGCCTGTCTGCAAATATACCTGTTTTAAAAAAGAAATCCCCTACCTCCCGATCTGCTTGTACTCCCCGTTTTTATCATAGGAATCCAGCAGATAGCTGTCATCGGTAAGAATGCATTCGATCTCCGACTTTTCGTCCTTATAATGGCTCTTTCTGGTGAGATTCTCTTCCTTTTTATGTTTCTTCATGCCGGAAAATGTTCCGCTGCCCGTGGGCAGATGTTTTGCCACAAAGCCGGAAACCGAAGAAAAGCGCATTTTTACCCGCTCCCGGATGCCTCCCGGGTGCGCCGTGCGGACAGTCCCCTGATGTTCCACCGGTATAAACCACGGGGTGCCGGCTTTCCCCGCCGCTGTCATATCTATATTCTGGTGCACAGAGACGGCGGACTGCGCGGCGTATGTGCTGCGCGCGCTGTCTGATGCTCCCTGCTGCGCGGCGGATGCATTCCTCTCCGCCGCAATAGTACCCGCCGCATTGTCGGAAGAAATCCCGGAGTCGCCCCATATGCGCCCAAACATATTTCTGCTTTTGTTCAGCAGATTTGTCAGCCAGGTATTGATATTGGACATACTTATCGTCTCCGTATTGCTGACAGACTGTGCGGCCGACTGTGCGGCAGCCCCGGCCGCGCCATTCATATCCGCTTTGATCTTCATATGCTCATGCCCGTGCATGCACTCCGTTATTTGATGTAAATCACCGTGGCCGCCAAGATTCCCTATCTGCATCCCGCCGTTCCTTTCTATAATCAATGTCTCTTCGCTTTCCTTTTCTCAGCCCTGTCCCGCCGTCTGCCCCGCCTTATTTTCGACCGGAAATCTGCGGGCGGCTATCAGATAAATCACCAGTGCGTCCACAACGCCCAGAATCAGACCTCCCAGAATGTCCGTGGGATAATGTACAAACAAATACATTCTGGAAAAGGCGATAATGCCCGCCAGCACAAAAGCGGCTATGCCGGGTCCGCGGTAATGCAGAAACAGCATGGTAGCCGCGGAAAATCCATTCAAAGTATGGCCGGAGGGAAAAGAATATTCACCCGGTTCTTTAATCAGCAGGCTTACCGTCGTATCCACCGTAAAGGGGCGGCCCCTGGCTATAATATTTTTCAGGATCAGATTGCCCAGCAGAAAAGAAAACATCATAACGGCTACCATCAGTTTGCCGCACCTGCGCGTTTTGGGAAAAAACAGGAGCACCAGCGCCAGCGCGCACCAGATAATGCCTCCCTCCCCCAGCGTCGTCACAAAAATCATGATGGGATCAAGCCAGTCCGTGTGCAGATTCTGAATCCAGTGCAGGATTTCCAGTTCCATAACGCATACACCTCCAAAATGTAGTTTTCATTACTATGTTTTAAATTTTGTTTGCAAAACATGTAGACATCATAATCATTTTGTATTAAAATGATAGCCATAACATACGTGCCGCAGCTACGCTTTTTGTCCTGCCGCCTGCAGGAAGCCTTTCGGGCCACATAGAACTCCATCGGCACAGAAATGAGGCATTTATGAGTTATCAAATTATTTCAGACGGTTCCTGCGATCTTCCCCCTGAACTTGTGCGGGAAAAAAATCTGACCGTCGTACCCTTTTATGTATCTTTCGACGATGAGCACTATCAGAAAGAGATCGCCGAAATCGGTATTCGTGATTTTTATGAGGAAATGGTACAGAATCCAAAGGTGTATCCCAAATCTTCCATGCCGTCCGTACAGGACTACGCGGATGTTTTCCTGCCCGCCGCAGAAGCTGGGGAGGACATCATCTGTATCTGCATCACCACCAAGTTCAGCGGTTCCATGCAGTCTGCCTTAACCGCCCGGGAAATGGTTCTGGAGCGCTGTCCCAAAGCGCAGATTGCTGTGATCGACTCCTGTGTGGACACGGTTCTGCAGGGACTCTATGTGCTGGAAGCCCTCAAAATGCGGGATGCGAAAGTTCCCTTTGCGCAGGCAGTGGAAACACTGGAGCGCATCAAATCCACCGGACGCATTTTCTTCACGGTGGGAAATATAGAATATTTAAAACATGGCGGACGCATCGGCAAACTGTCCGGCCTGGCCGGTTCCGTTCTGGGCATCAAGCCCCTGATCACGTTAAAAGAGGGAGAGATCTTTCCCTCCGGAATCACACGCAGCCGCAGAAAATCCATGGACAGAGTGATAGAACTTTTAAAAGAATATATGCGCGAGAACAATGCCTCCGTCTCCGATTATTCCCTGGCCATCGGTTTCGGTTACGACTATGAGGAGGCCGTATCATTCCGCAGACTGGCTTTGGATGCCCTGAAAGACTGCTACCCTGTTACGGCAGAGCAGCTGCCCATCTATCAGATCGGCGCCACCATCAGCGTCCATACTGGTCCCTATCCGCTGGGTTTCGGCGTTATCAAAAAATGGGACGCCAGAGCCTGATGTACATCCGCCCGACTGCCGCAGGGCATTTTACCCAGCCGTACAGTGCAGGGCATTTTATCTGGCCATGCAGGCCAGAAAATCCCTGACATTCTCAGCAATGTCATTTTCAAATATGGACGATCCTGCTACGATCACGTTGGCGCCTGCCTCAAGGACGACGCCAACGTTTTCTTTATTGATGCCGCCGTCCACCTGGATATCGATATGCCGTCCCGATTCCGCCGCCATCTTTCTGGCCAGGCGGACTTTTTCCGTACAAGCCTGTATATATTCCTGCCCCCCAAACCCGGGTTCCACCGTCATCACAAGGATCATATCGATCCGATCAAGCCAGGGCACTGCAGCCTCCACAGGCGTACCGGGCTTTATGGCAATGCCGGCTTTCTTTCCTCTGGCATGGATTTTATCCACTGTTTCCGCCACATGCTCCGTCGCTTCCACATGAAAAGTGATGATATCCGCTCCGCAGTCCGCAAAATCATCAATATACCGCTCCGGACGGCAGATCATTAGATGCACGTCAAACAACTTATCCGTCACCGGACGGACCGAGCGGATCACGGGCATTCCATAGGATATGGACGGCACAAACATGCCGTCCATCACGTCGATATGAATATACTGCGCTCCCGCCTCATCCGCCATGCGGATCTGTTCTCCCAGCCTGGCAAAATCCGCCGCTAAAATGGATGGAGATAAAATGTTCATGACTATACTCCTGCCCGCCTCCGGCGGGCAGCCGATCCTCCCGCATAATTTGGTTATTCGTCGCCCGGTTTCACCTCACGGAATTCCTGATCCATCACCGCAACCGTACTGACAAAATTTTTGACTTTCTTGGACATGTACAGTGTGGCCACCGCATCCGTAACACCGCTGAACACCAGCCCCGCTCCGATCACCATGGCAAGCACTCTCGCCGCGCCGAAAGGATCCACGATCAGCACGACGCCAAACGCAATATTAATCACCGCCAGGATAAAAAATACCAGCCCCGTGCCATAGTTCATGCGGCGCACATCAATGCAGTTCTGCAGCTTGCCGATTCCGCTGAGCACCACCAGAATACCCATGATCGCCATAATCAGTTCACCAACCTCCGATGCCTTATACAGCACAAATGCCCCCAGAAGGATCTCCACCATGCCCACAGTAAAATCGTTCCGGTAATAATTTTTCTGCACATCCCGGAACAGATAAGCCAGCACGGTAAAGACACCGATCACCACGCCGACAATCCCCACTACATAGCAGAGAGCGGGCATCACGTTCTCCGGAAACACCAGCAGGACGATTCCCATAATGATATAGATCGCAGAACCGATCAGGGATTGCCATTTCATTTCTCTTAACAGTTTCATACGCTCCTCCTGTTCAATCATTCGTTTCTTACAAAAGAGTATATCACGTTATGGCAAAAAATCCTACCATTTTTACACAGGAATTTATGGGTCATGGAATTACGGAAGATCAATATCTCTATGAACGCCGAATTTTTGAAAAGCATTGCAGATGTCTTGGAAAATGCCGGAACAGGTGGAATTTATTTTCTGCCTGAACTTTTGTTATCCAATCCTGCTTTTCATTTTCTGTCATATAAGGAACAATAACGGTAAAGAATGAAATGTTGTTCGCTTTATAACATTTTTCTGCATATTGATTCAGTTCATCTGATTGTGTATTGCCTATATAGCCTATAATGACAGAAAAGAAAGCAATTTTATTATCTGCATATATTTATATACGTGATTTCCTTGGACATGTAGATTGTTCTACGCCTGAAATCTATGCAGGGATTGACACAGATCTGATGGCATTTGTTCTCGTACTACCAATGGCGTAATCCCGGGTGATGGCGGGCTGAACAGCCCGCTCAAATGAATATGTCAGTTATTCACGCCGTGATGCGCCATCGGCGAAGTATCGTCCATCGGAAGAAAAGTATATCCGTTGGCAAGTCCCCATACAATGATATCTTCCACCGCATTCACGCTGAAGCCTTTCGTATCATGCAGCAAAACAACGGATACATTTTTCTTCTTCAAACCATTGATCACATTCGCCTTAACCTGGGGCGTAGATGTAGTCTCCCCTCCATCTCCGCCGGACACATTCCAATCCGCGTAAAGATAGCCCATGGAAGCTGTCGATCTTGTAAGTGCGCTCATGATCCCCGAACAATAATTTCTGCTGACGGTATTAGAACTTCCTCCCGGAAAACGTATGATCGTGGCACGGGTTCCCGTCAGTTCTTCACAGATATCATTCATCGCTTCTATATCCGAATAAAAAGCTTCTTCACTCCGGTAAATCCTGCTGTAATCATGGGAATAGCTGTGTATGGCTACGGTATGCCCTCTATTATACTCCTCCGCGATCAGATTCTGATACTTCGGATATTGATTCGTTACAAAGAAAGTAGCCTTGACGTCATATTTATCCAGAATGTCCAGAATCTTCTGTGTGTATCGTCCCGGACCGTCGTCAAACGTCAGGTATACGACTTTATTTCCCGGATTCACCTGCTGCTCTTGCGTCTGATCGGCAAAGGAATCTGCATTCCGGGTGACCCCTGCGGTCCTGCCCTCTGCCATCCCAAAGTTCATATAATGATCTACATAAGCATCCCAGTTATCTCCGAAAACCTCCTCCAAATCCTGATAGCTCCTGCGGTACTCCACTACATCAAATACCGGGCTGGCGCATCTTCCCTCCGTCAAACCAAAGGTTATATAATGGTTGTACAGTGCCGCTTCATTGTAACCAAACGCCGCTTTCAGATCCTCATAGGAATCCGCATAATATTCTGCATCAAAAACATCCTTCACCCCTGCTGCGGAAACATTCACAGAACCGCCAAGCATAATCATGGCCGCGGCCGCAAAAGCAACAGCAAAACCCTTATAAAATTTTTTCATTTCTATCCTCTTCTCTTCCGGCGCTTTATTTCTTTCTTCACCTGGTGTATTTTTGCAAAACCAGCTTCACAATAATTATTATGTCACCAAAAAATCAATCATTCTTCAGAAACCACTACGTTACATCTTTCAAGAGCCTCTTCAACAGGTATTTCCTCCACACTGGTGGCTCCAAGACGTTCAAAAGTTTCTACCATGCCTGCAAGAACATCGTCCATGTCATCCTGAACACCTTCATATGAAAACGCAATAGCATCAATGACATATATAGCATCGTTCTGCGGTGCATCAGGATGATATATCTCAGAAAAGCAAATCCATTTCATCCAATAGTCAATAAGGCCATAAAACCTTCCGCCATATGTTTCTTCGTCATAAGTATCCGCATCCTGCCTGGTAAGCAGCGAAAAGTTTACCATTTCGATATAACCGTCTAAACAGGAATATCTAACTGCTTCCCATTGACCGCTTCCGGATGGAGATTGGATAGCAGTCGTAGAAATATAAACCTCCTCTTCATCTCCCTGCATACAAAATATGACAAACGGATTTTCCCCC
>JAAVAG010000082.1 GCA_014804185.1 Lachnospiraceae bacterium | reverse complement strand
TCTCTCACTTTCAATGCTCTTTTGTATTTTACCAGCTGCTCCTCATGCGTCCCATGTGAAAAATTAAATCTTGCCACGTCCATGCCCGCCAGCATCAGTTCTCTTAACATTTCCTCACTCTCACATGCAGGACCGATTGTGCAGATAATCTTCGTCTTTCTCATAGTCTCCCCATTTCCGCGCCGCTTTGCGCACTTGATTGCTTTTCTTCTTTCAGCTTATCTCAGAACTGTAATATATGCTCTGCCTTCATGGCATGTCACCCCCTGCATGGGCAGACCCGCTTTCACAGATCTATCGATCAGCTGTATCATTCCTTCTCCTATAACCTCTCCGGGCACAAGAACCGGTATACCGGGAGGATACAGATTCACAAACTCCCCCGCCAGACGTCCCCTGCTGTCCTCCAGGCACATAACTTCTTTTTCCCTGTCCCATGCCTCCCAGAGTTCCAATCGTCTCTCCGGCCGGATACTCTCCCCGCACAGCGGAGCGTCACTTCGGCACTGCTTCTCCTCTGCCTCCGGACGTTTCCGCTTCCCGGCGGCCTGCACATACAGACTGTCGTCGATTTCCAGCACTGCCTGCGTGAGCCTGTCATACGCCTCCTGCCCATCCGCCACGGTGAACATGGCAAGTACATACGTTCCTGCAGCCAGTTCCATTTGCAGATGGTACTGTTTCAGCAATCTCTCATACAGTTGCTGCCCGCTGATGTCCGTGCCTTTGACAGATATCACCAGCTTTCCGATATCATGCGGCATGTCCTGTCCATCCACCGGCAAAATACGGAGTACTCTGCACTCCCCCAGCCTTTCCAGCATGGCATTCCATTTTTTTAAAAATGCCTCCATGGCCTCACGGCCATGCTGCTCCATATAAGTGATTGCCTCTTCCATCCCGGCCATAAACACATAGGAAGGACTGCTGGTCTGATAGATGGACAGAAATCTTTTCAGCCGCTTACGGTCCACCAGCCCACCGTTTACGTGCAGCAGCGCCGTCTGTGTCATGGATGGCAGCGTCTTGTGCAGGCTCTGTATCACAAGATCAGCCCCCTGTCTGCACGCGCTCTGCGGCCAGGCGGGATGAAATCCCAGGTGCGCCCCATGCGCTTCATCCACAATAAGCGGTATCCCGCTTCTGTGAACCACCTCTGCCACCGCTTTTATATCGGATACCACTCCCTCATAGGTGGGAGATACAATCAATACCGCCCCGATCTGCGGATTTTCGTATAGCAATTCTTCCACCCGGGCAGGGGAGACTCCTTTGCACAGATCCACCGGCTCGTATATTTCCGGAAACAGATAGACCGGCCTCAGACCGTTTAAATAAACGCTGTGATATACCGCTTTGTGGCAGTTTCTTGCCATTAGCAGAAATCCTCCTCTGGGCAGAGCTGCCGAAACGCCGCTTAATATTCCGGCCGTACTTCCGCCCACCAGATAAAAGCTTTCCTCTGTGCCGTAAACCCTGGCGGCATGCTCCTGCAATTCTCTTAATAGCCCTTCCGCCTGGTGCAGATTGTCAAATCCTTCTATTTCCGTGATGTCGATATCTCCCACCCGCCCCAGTACTTCCGTCAGTGGAGTCCGCTTATGCCCGGGCATATGATATGGATAATAATCCGATTGTGAATATTCCAATAATCTGCGGTATAATTGTCCCACACATTCTCCTCTTACCGAATTGCCGCCATCGGCTATTCTTCGGAAAGTTTCTGATTTTCCATCTTTCTCTTGCCGTGTCCCTTGTGGAGATGAATAGTCTCCAACAGGGAACACCATTTATCTGCCGTTGTAACGATCCACGCCTCCCTGCACATGGGCGGCACTACTGTCAGCGGCCACATATGCTTTTTGATAATATCTTTTTCTCTGTCGGTCAGTTCATATTCCTCTCCGGCGTTGCGCAGGGCAATTCCCGGATGGTGAATCCCATGGAGTCTCATAAAATACGAGTGCTCACTGTCATGCCAGTCATATAAAAAATAGTCGTGCAGAAGCGCCCCTCTCACCAGTTCCCTTTCACTGCATTTGATCGGCAGTTTCCTGCTGATCGCCAGACTGCACAGCGCAACGCTCATACAATGGTCGTTCACCGTCATATTTCCATGCTGAATATGCTCCTTTGTCATATTAAAGTTTGGGGATTTCAGGATATCCGCGGCATCCTGTCTGATCTTATATCGCAATTCTTTCTGCCTCAGATATGCCTGCTTCCACTTCTCTGCCCTTTTTATATCATGCAGATTGCTCCTTTGCATCCAAAACCGCCTCCTGTTAAATCAGATCATCATTACTAATATCGTACACTATCCCCCTCAATAATAATAGCATACTACCGGAAATTTTTTCTCCATATAATCATAAATATTTTTTGCCATTTTTTTGGGGAGATTAATACACCCATGAGAACCGTTTGTCAGATAGATGTCACCCCCGAATTCCCGGCGCCATGAGGCATCATGCATACCGATATTTCCGTTAAACGGCATCCAATATGACACAGGTGTTTCATAATCATTTCCTCTGAGAACGGCATTCGTCGTTTTATATGTGATTCCAAATACACCTGCCGGTGTTGTGTTCCCTCTGCTCACATTTCCGGAAACAAAATCTGTTTCCAATACGATATCTCCCTTTATATAAAGATACAGATGCTGATTAGTCAGGTCAATCTCCACATAGGAGTCTCCGATATCGTTGCTCCCTTTCGCATAACCGGTATTGATATACTCCGGCTCCCTGGCTGTAACCGCGCCCTCCCGGATCATCTGAACCAGCGCTTCTGTCTCCGCATCGCAGTCCGTCTTCCACCCATATGCGCCGCTGCGCAGCGTCAGTTCCACTCCAAGAGTAGTGGTAAATTTCCTTTTTTTACCGTATGTATCATACTCCTGGGCCTTTTCCTCCACATAGCTGCGAACCTGCTCCTCGTCCAGAACCACCTCTCCGTCCTGCAGTGAAATCCATTCATGGATCTGTTCTCCGTCCAGTATCTCCTCCCGTCCGTTCCAATCATAAGTGACTTTTGTGCCAACCATCCGGTTCATTTCCGTAAGCAGCATCTGCAGGTTTTCATCATCCGATCTCACCGCAGGCAGCTCGTAGCACTCTTCCTCCACCAGATCGACAAAACTCTCCCTGTGGTCAATTGCGTCCAAAACACAGTCCAGAGTCGCTTTTTCATTGAGCAGTGAACCCTCGTTTTCCTCCACCAGTTCATACTCCGCCGCCCCGGAAACATATCCGCCTATATATGCGTCTGTCGGTTCTATAATGTTTGCTTTCGAAAATATTCCTGTATTCTCCAGCGCCTCCTGCATCATCTCCGGGCTGTACTCCATCGTGTATTCCGCCTCGTATATCACAGGCGCGCTGCTCCACAGAGAATTTAACCAAAGGAAAGAATTCTGGCCTTTCATGATCTCTTCCACTGCCGACTGTACCGAAATTTCCAGGCCCACATCCTCCGCCTTCAGACTGATCAGTACATTGCTGTCGCGCCCCTGCACGTCCACCTTGAACGCCCGGCTTATTTTTCCATTTAACTGCTCTATGACCTCTTCACTGGTTTTCCCGCCGACATCTTCTCCATCAATAATTGTATTCGGCAGGAAATGATCTCTAAAATAATAAGCCACTCCAAAATATGCCAACAGTACGCTCATCAGAAGAACCGTGATTGCTGCCGCCAGAATTTTCCATTTTCTTTTTTTCCTGGGACGCTCCGGCTTGTCCTCCGCTTTATCCTCCGGCTTGTCCTCAGCTTTAATATCGGGCTTATCCTCGGTTTTGTCCTCAGTCTTGTCCTCTGTTTTAATCTCGATTTTATCTTCGGTTTTATCTCCTGTTTTTACTTCGCTTTCAATTTCAGCTTTCTCTTTAGACTCTGCCGCTTTTTCTTCTTCCTTTGGCTGTGTATTCAAATCCCTGTTCAACTCACTACTCATCTCATGCTTTCTCCTGATATTACTTAATTAAAGAATGCACATTTAAGCACTTAATTATAACATTTTTCCATTCAGAAATAAATAGTAAGGTGAAAATTAACCGTGGAAAAACGCCGACACATAAGCAGAACAGCCACGTCAGGCATATCAACGTGGCTGTCCCGTCATAAACGCAGACTTATGCTCATGTAATTTAGCTGATAAAATCTTCCATTGTAAAAACATCTTTACTGCCATCATCTGACACAATCAATATTGCATATTTTTCCGATTTTCCCATTATTTCTGCATCTTTTTGCTTCCAGGCCACATAATTTCTCCCCGAATTGTACCTTGCTCCCCGGGCAGAGTTTCCTTTTACAACGGTCTCTCCATCCACAATCACTCCAAACGCCTCACATTTTCCATGAGGATCTAAAAATAACGCACCATCCACACAGGTATACCCCAAAAACAGTCTCTTATTAAAATCGCACTCCACTTTATATCCTCTGTCCTTTCCCGCAAGCCGTTTCGCTTCATTTTCTGCTTCTGTGGTAATGACAACCATGGCACCATGGTTGAGACTGAATATAAATGAAACAATACCCTCCAGATTATAACTGTCTCCAAAATACCCTTTTAATTTTTCCAGAATATTTTTTTCTTCATATGCGACAGCCGGAATATAATATCCACCATTTTTATATTCTATTAATACCCTGCCATTTTTGCTCAGATTCCACCCTTTTCCACTCAGAAACTCTATTTCTCCTCTGGTTTCAAGTTTTTTATCTGATGATGTATTTTGAGCATTCTTCGCCAAAACTCTGCTGTCCGCCAGCGCGGTTACCCTGCCAGTCGTTACATCCAGCCATACCGTATAGCCAGACTGGCCAATCTGGAGTAATTTGCAGATTTGTCGGAGATTTTCCACTTTAAAATCTATGGCAGGTTGTAGTGGGATCAGAGCCTTATGGTCCGAAGAATCTCCCAACAATATGGTTCCGTGAAGTGTTTTGTTTTCATATGTCATGAAAGACAGATGATTCAGATCATCCAACATAACATATTTACCACATTCAGTGCTTACGATTTTCTGTGCTGCATTTACAATAATTGCATTCTCATTCCATAACTGTTCCCAATCCTGACGATTTTTCAATGGTATGCAATCCCCAAAGAACAAATACACGCTGAACAGCTGTAGAATTGTCCTAAAATAGACACACTCCGCCCTGTCTAATTCCTCTTCGCTGATTCCCTGATACATACACAATTGCAGGCATTCCTCATCCTCATTTTCGTGCTTCTTTATGATGCCGCAGGGCGGAATATAGCAATCATGTTTCAAATGTCGATTACCGCGCAATGTATCGGCAACCAGCTGCCTGCACTCCTGTATATCTGACTTTTCTTCGGGATCATCTCCAACCAGTAACAGTGAAGAAAATTTCTTTATTTCTTCGAAAGCTTTTGCTTTTTTTGCATTATCCCAAATTTTTCTTCCTATTATCCCGGCGGTTGCCGCTATCACACTACCCAGCAATGCGTAAGGCACATTCAGAGAACTTATACCAATCGCGCCGCTTATCAGTGCCTCCATCATGATACTATCCGTTTCCGCAGTCGTTACATTTTGTTTTTTCTTCTCAATAACCTTTTTTATGGGTGAGGGATTTGGTTTATTTAAAAAAGGTACTGTCATGCCATCATCAAAAATAATTTTCGTTTCATCTACATAAAGAAGATGCAGCGTAAAATCCGGAACCTGGCCTGTTTCCCTGTAAACGGCATGCAGAAGAGACTTCAATCTTTTTTCCATTTCTCTTATGTAATTTTTATTCATTTTGTTCCCCTTTGATTTACACAAATCGTATTATACTTATTAACATATCCCATTTTGATTATTTATGTCAATAACTTTATATATCCAAGCAATACAAAAAACCCGGAAAACCGCTTGTTTCCATGGTTTTCCGGGTGCTATTCTATATGAGCGTGCCGGGATTCGAACCCGGGACAACTTGATTAAAAGTCAAGTGCTCTACCGCCTGAGCTACACGCCCGCAAAGTATTATATAAGAAAATGCCCAGAACCGGAATCGAACCAGTGACACGAGGATTTTCAGTCCTCTGCTCTACCAACTGAGCTATCTGGGCATTCAGTTCCAAAATTTAACTTTCAGAACCTGAGTAGCGGGGACAGGATTTGAACCTGTGACCTTCGGGTTATGAGCCCGACGAGCTTCCAGACTGCTCCACCCC
This sequence comes from Lachnospiraceae bacterium, assembly GCA_014804185.1. Classification (GTDB taxonomy): domain Bacteria; phylum Bacillota; class Clostridia; order Lachnospirales; family Lachnospiraceae; genus Acetatifactor. The sequence continues at coordinate 99 of JAAVAG010000082.1, read as the reverse complement.
GCGTTATTCAATATTAAAATATTATATGCATATTTATTTGAAATATGCAAGTGGATGGAGGTGGATTCGAACCACCGAAGCAATTTGCAGCAGATTTAC
>JAAVAG010000081.1 GCA_014804185.1 Lachnospiraceae bacterium | reverse complement strand
CAGTCTCACCTGTACATGCAGCCTGTCCATACGTCTTTTGAGCGCGTCTGTCACATCATAGGCGTGGTCGGATACGGGAAAAACCCTGTTTCCTCTCTCCGTCTTAAGTCCGCATCCATTAGACTCAAAAAACTCCATGGTCTTTTTGTTGTCAAACTTATGAAAAGCACTGTATAAGAATTTGGGATTACTGAGTACTGCGGCGGGCAGTTCCTCCGCATCACAGGCATTTGTCAGATTGCATCTTCCCTTTCCGGTGATAAAAATCTTCTTTCCAAGCTTCTCATTTTTTTCATACAGGGTTACCTGATGCCCTGCCTGCGCGGCAGCGGCCGCCGCCATCATTCCCGCCGCTCCGCCTCCTGCAACAATCACTTTTCCCACTTTTTGCTCCTTCAAGAAAAAAGACAAAGAAATCACATTCTTTGTCTTTTTTCTGATTTTCCGTACTTATACAGGATATGCACCGTTTTTGGTGTCAGCCTGTGTCATATCTACCTTTTCCTGCTGCGCCTGACGATATTTGAAGAAATCCATCGCCACCTGGGGGAACAGCGCATAGGAAAGCACATCCTCATCCTGCTGCTTCCACTCAGCCATCTCGGCTTCCAGTTTATCCATCTCATTCTCCAGCATATCTGCGTAACGGCAGGTAATTCTCTCTTCACCCGGGATAACCTTATCGATGATCTCCTGGCTCATGGGCTTGACTGTCTGGCCATATTCGCCGCGCAGCACAGCCTTTGTCTCCTTGGTAGCCATCTTGTATCTCTCTCCCATCAGCACGTTGAACACGGCCTGTGTTCCCACGATCTGAGAAGAAGGAGTAACCAGAGGCGGCTCGCCCAGATCCTTGCGGACCTGCGGAATCTCTTTCAGCACATCATAATATCTGTCTTCCGCATTCTGCTCCTTCAACTGACTCACCATGTTGGAGAGCATGCCGCCGGGCACCTGATACAGCAGCGTCTTGATATCAACGCCCATCACCTTGGGATTGAGCAGTCCGCTCTTGAGGCACTCATCCCTGTACGGACGGAAGTAATCCGCGATCTCCGCCAGCAGGTTCTGATCAAATCCGGTGTCATAAGGCGTGCCGCGGAACGTCTCCACCATAACCTCCGTCGCAGGCTGGGAAGTTCCCAGCGCCAGCGGGCTCATGGCGGTGTCGATCACATCCACGCCTGCCTCGACGGCTTTCAGATATGTCATGCTGGCCACGCCGGAAGTGTAATGCGTATGCAGCTGAATGGGAATCTTGGTCACACTCTTCATGGCTGCGATCAGCTCCGCTGCCTTATAAGGCACCAGAAGCCCTGCCATATCCTTGATACAGATGGAATCTGCTCCCATTTCTTCTATTTTCTTGGCTGTATCAGTCCAATATTCCAGGGTATAGGCGTCGCCCAGCGTATAGGACAGCGCAACCTGTGCGTGTCCTCTGCCTTCCTGCTGTTTCATTCTGTTGGTGGCGTTCACCGCCTCCTGCAGGTTGCGCAGATCATTCAGGCAGTCAAAGATACGGATAATATCAATTCCGTTTGCAATGGATTTCTGCACAAAAGCATCCACCACATCGTCAGCGTAGGGCCTGTATCCGAGAATATTCTGTCCTCTGAACAGCATCTGCAGTTTTGTATTTTTGAATCCGTCTCTCAGCTTTCTGAGTCTGTCCCAGGGATCTTCTTTCAAGAAACGAAGGGATGCGTCAAAGGTCGCGCCGCCCCAGCACTCTACGGAATGATATCCCACTTTGTCCATTTTCTCTACAATAGGAAGCATAAACTCGGTAGGCATCCTGGTAGCGATCAGAGACTGATGCGCGTCACGCAGGATCGTTTCCGTTATTTTAATCGGTTTTTTTGCTTGTTCTGACATTCCTGTCTCCTCCTAAATTTTATCATCAAACGCCGACGCGCTTTTCGCGTCAGCTTATTGAATTTATAGCCGCCATACAATCGCGCGCCGTCTTAGAACACACCGAATATTGCCATAAACGTACCGGCCGCAACTGCGGTTCCCACTACGCCGGCCACATTGGGTCCCATGGCGTGCATCAGCAGGAAATTGGTAGGATCCGCTTCCGCGCCGACTTTCTGGGAAACACGGGCCGCCATGGGCACTGCGGACACGCCTGCAGAACCGATCAGCGGGTTCACCTTGCCTTTTGTAAGAATGCACATCAGCTTGCCTCCCAGGACACCCGCCGCCGTACCAAAAGCAAAGGCGACCAGTCCCAGTGCGACAATCTTAAGGGTATCCACATTCAGGAACGCTTCCGCGCTGGTGGTGGCTCCCACCGAAGTTCCCAACAGAATAACGACGATATACATCAGCGCGTTGGACGCCGTATCGGTAAGCTGTCTCACCACGCCGGACTCTCTGAACAGGTTACCAAGCATCAGCATACCTACAAGAGGCGCAGTGGTAGGCAGGATCAGGGATACCACGATCGTAACGACAATAGGGAAAAGAATCTTTTCCAGTTTGGACACCGGGCGAAGCTGTCCCATCTTGATCTTTCTCTCTTTTTCCGTAGTGAGAAGTTTCATGATGGGCGGCTGGATAATCGGCACCAGGGACATATAAGAATATGCCGCCACCGCGATTGGTCCCAGCAGGCCGGTCTGGCTCAGTTTACTGGCCAGGAAGATAGACGTAGGTCCGTCCGCACCGCCGATAATGGAGATTGCTGCCGCAGCCTTGTCATTAAAGCCCAGCAGTATTGCTCCGAAATATGCTGCAAAAATGCCGAACTGCGCTGCCGCGCCCAACAGGAAACTCTTGGGGTTGGCGATCAGCGGTCCAAAGTCCGTCATGGCGCCCACACCCATAAAGATCAGAGACGGCAAAATAGCATATTCATCCAAAATATAGAAATAGTACAGCAGGCCGCCCACACCATTTGATGACTCTTCTATGCTCAGCATAATGTCAGGATAGATGTTTACAAGCAGCATACCAAATGCTATCGGGGTCAAAAGAAGCGGTTCAAATCCTTTGGCGATAGCCAGATAAAGGAACACGCAGGCAACAATGATCATGACATAGTTTCCCCATGTGAGGTTGAAAAACGCTGTCTGATGTATCAAATTGCCCATCGTATTAATTACGTAATCCATTTGATGACCTCCTGTGTTGTTTTAACCGCATTGCAAAACCTTGCCGCTTAGTTCAGCGTAGCCAGTGTGGCGCCAGCCTCCACCGCATCGCCCACCGACACATCGATGCTTGCAACCGTACCGTCCTGAGGGGCAACCACAGGAATCTCCATCTTCATCGCTTCCACGATCACCACAGCGTCGCCGGCCTTCACCGCCTGCCCTACGCTGGCTTCAATCTTGAACACCTTGCCTGCCGCTCCGGCTTCAATCTTTATGCTGCCTGCACCGGCCGCCTTGGGAGCTGCCGCCGCCTTGGGCGCCGCTTTCGGTGCGGCCTTGGGTGCTGCGGGTGCCGCCGCGTTAGCGGTTCCTGTGGAAGTGCCTTCTTCTACGACTACATCATATACGTTTCCATTTACAGTAATGGTATAATTTTTCATTTCCTTTTCCTCCAACTATTATCTTCTTGCTTTTCTGATGGATCTCACCACAAATCCATCCGCGGATGCCGCGCCTTCGCTTGCCGCTATGGCGGCAGCGATCACTGCTACCAGTTCCAGGTCGTCGGACAACTCCTCTTCCTCGACCACAGCCGCGGCGGTCTCTTCCACAGCCGCCGGCCTGTTCTCTTTCTCCTCTGTTTTCTCGGCTTTCTTTTTCAGCTTATTCTGCAATTTGGGTATGAAACCCATAGCGGATATAATCAGCGAAATCAGAATCAGCACCGCAAACACAGTTCCCATACCCATCAGGGTATTCAGCGCCGCCTTTGCCATCTTATCTCCCATGGAAGCATTCGGATTCAGCGCCGCAGCCTCCATGGTAAGGAAGATATCGTTGCTGAATATGAATTCCGCTTCCGCGTTCTGCAAAGAACCCGTCACCGGCACCGTCACGATAATCTCACTGCCGGACACCTCCGCCTTGGCCTCACCGATCTCCTGCAGCTCTCCGATGCTGTCAAATGCGGAATTAAAGGAGGTAATGCCGCTGAGGAAAGCGCTTCCGTCCACCTTGATGGAATTGCTGCCGATAACCTGCAAAAGCCCATACATACTGGCCAAATAGGAAAGATCACTCTCCGCCATATATTCCGTCTCTTCCTTGTTGTATTCGGCCAGATACTGATCCGCCACCTCATCATCCGCAAACTGACTGAGATAAGGAAGCAGCAAAGTCGTTGAAATAACTTTTGCACACTCTGCGTTTGTCTGGTCGAAACCGCTGAGCGCATTTTCACCTCCGCACGCCGTCAATCCAAGGAGACAGGTAAGCATACATAACATTGTCAAAAATTTTTTCATATTAAGTATCACCCTTTCTAAACTGTTCCATGTTTTCTGGACGGGCGTTCTTCACTCTTCATGAATAACATCTCGAAAGCACCGATCACATATCTTCTGGTGTCTTTCGGCTCCACAATCTGATCCACGTATCCTCTCCTTGCGGCACTGCCCGCGCTGGCCTGAAGGCTTGCGTACTCGTCGGTCTTTTCCCGGATCGTCTCCGCACCCTGGCCCTCATACATAATCTTGGCGGCAAGTCCGGGTTCCATACAGCCGATCTGCGCATCCGGCCATGCGATGGTGAGATCAGCCCCCGTCGCTTTTGAATTCATTGCAACATAAGCGGAACCATACGCTTTACCAATCACAACGTTTACCTTGGGCACCGTTGCGTCCGCAAACGCATAGGTAAGTTTGGCAGCTGCCTTTGCAATGCGTTTTTCACTGCACTCACACGCCTTGAAGCCTGTCACATTTGTCAGTGTAAGCACGGGAATATTAAAGGCGTCGCAGAAATTCACAAAATCCGCAGCTTTTTCACAGCCCGCCGGTGAGAGAACAGCCTCAAATTTCTCCGCCACATTCCCCTCTCCGTCCAGTCTCTCAGAGCAGTTTGCCACCGCGCCTACCGTTACGCCGTCCAGCTTCAGAAAGCCGACAGCCATATCGGACGCATAGTCTTTCTTTACTTCAAAAAACAAATTGTCGTCCGCGATCATGGAAAGTGCAACCGACGTATCGCCCACGCAGTTTTCCAGTCCCTCGCATACCCGGTTCAGATCATCCGTACAATCTGTCAGGGCATCCTCCGTATTGTTGGCGGGAAGCATGGACACCAGCTGTCTGATCTGCGCCAGAATATCCGCCTCCGCTCCCACTACGTCTGCATTTCCCGCTTTTTTGCTCTGAAAATCCGCCGCGGAAGTATCGCATTTCGCAATGGTGTTGCCCGCCAGCGCATTGGGAGAATTAACGAACAGTCTTCCGTTTTTCTCCTCCATGAATGTAAAATCCGACATTGCGGAAAGGATCGCAAGTCCTCCTCCGCAGTTTCCGAACACCCCCGTAATCTGCGGGATCACGCCGGAAGCAAGCGTCTGCTTCCGGTAAAGTCTGCCGAACGCGTTCAGCGCATCCGTAGCTTCCTGCAGCCTCAGACCCGCAGAGTCGAGAAGCCCGATCACAGGCGCTCCTGTCTTCATCGCCAGATCATAGATGTTTTCAATCTTTTTGGCATGCATCTCGCCCACCGTACCATTCAGCACGGAGGCATCCTGGCTGTACACATACACAGGATTACCGTCGATCACTCCATAACCAGTGATTACACCGTCGGACGGAGTTTCTGTCTGTTTCAGATTAAAATCGGTTGCCCGTGCCGTCACCAGCGCGCCGATTTCAACGAAACTGTTGTCATCGAGCAAAGCTTCAATTCTTTGGCTCGCTTTTGAAGTAGTACTCATGTTTTTTGGCCCTCCATTTATTTTAGATAAATAATAACAGTGTAACAGGAGGAAGCGCATGCTCCCCCATGATTAATGTCCGTATCAGTATAACACAAAAAAAGCAACTCGCATAGAACGAATTGCATTTTTTTTCATTTTTTCTACAGCTTTTCCCACATTCCTTATCCCAGGAGATACCCTGCGAGGATCTGGCGCATACACCACCGAAAGTCAATCTTATCCACTGTGCCTGTTGTCACCACAAATTCCGTCCAGAGTATCTCCCCGTTCAGCTGATAAGTGATGATGCCCACATTCTCTCCCTTTTCCACAGGCGCCTGCAGGACTTCCTCTATTCTGCAGCTTACCTGAATTTCTTCATCCTCCCGCAGAAGAATTTTATCCTCCTGCTCCCTTCCGATGATCTCCACGCCCACACGGGCCGCTGCCCCGATTCCGTCGCTCTGTCCCCCGGCCACAGAAACCGGCGAAAGGTTCCCTGCATCGTATGCATACTCGCTAAAGGAATGGACGGCATAATTGTTCAATCCATAATTCATCAGTTTTTTGGTATCCGCCCATTTCCAGGTTTTATTATCCGGCCAGCCGCACGCCAGCAGCGCTACCGTAAAGCGCTTCCCGTCCGCTTCCAGCGCTCCCACATAACAGTATCCCGCCGCATTGGTAAATCCGGTCTTTCCGGTGAGCGCCCCCTCCATCATATCCAGAAAACTGTTGTGATTATTGCAGGTGTAGCTTCCCCTGCCGGAAAGTTCCGCAAAGAAATAGCTTCGCTGCCGGGTGATCTCCAGGAATTTATCTTTCTGCGGGGACTGCCACGCACAATATCTCATAATACACGCCAGCTCCGCCGCAGTGGTTGCATGCTGCCTGGTCACGGTCTCTCCGTTTTCCAGCGTGACCTCCTGGCTGGCATCCAGACCGTTCGGGGTGATAAACCAGGTATCGGATAATCCCAGATCCGCGGCTTTCCGGTTCATCAGCACCGCAAAGGCCGCCACCGCCTGCCTGCTCTCCTCCTGGCTGCGCTCCTGCGTCGGCGGAAGCTGCAAAAAAGCACCCCCGATATGCTCTGCGATGGCCACCGCGGAATCATTGTGGGACTCCAGCATCAGGGAATACAGCAGATCCTCCAGCCGGTAGGTATAGCCTTTTACCATCCCCAGGTGCACCTTTGGCTGCGACGCCGCGTATGCGGATGCCGTCACTGTATCCTCCAGATTTCCGTTTTCCAGCGCTATGATGCAGGTCATGATCTTTGTTGTGCTTGCCATCGGCATCACCTGGTCCGCATTCTTTCCATATAAAATCCTGCCGCTCTCACCGTCCATCAGCACCGCTGCCGTAGCGTACAGATCATAATCTCCGATCTCCTCCGCATATGCCGCCACCGGCGGCGCGCCCAGAAGCTGCAGCGTGATAAGCGCCCCGATCAGCAGCACCGAAGATATTCTTTTTGCCATACATACTGCTTTTGTCATGTACTCCATGTATTCTCCATGTCACAAAGCCCTTATTTCATATGTATGTTTTTTCTCACAAAAATAGAATCCGGCCTTTTCCGGCCGGATTCTGCTTTGCCTGTATTTCTGTTTGTTTTACTCCGCGCTTCTGGGAGGCTCAAGTCCCGATACGTTGATATTGCGGGTAACCTTGGCGTCATAAGAATTTGCTTTCATGATATCCACAATATCGAGGCCGGTGGCCTCTTTTACCGTTTCAATGGTTTTTGCCAGCACGCCCGGCACATAACTGCCCATACTTTCCACGCCTGTGGTTCCGTTTCCACCGTCAATAATCGTAACCTTGTCAATGGAATGAAGCGGCTCCGCGATAGCCTTGGCCATATCCGGCAGTTTGTCTATGATCATCTCGATCATTGCGGCCTGGCCGTATTTTTTCATGGCTTCCGCTTTCTTTTCCATGGCCTCCGCCTCTGCGATACCTTTTGCCTCGATGGCTTTTGCTGCTGCCTCTCCTACTTTATGGATTCCCTCGGCCTCCTGCGTTTTGGCATAAAGCGCTGCCTCAGCCTCTATCTTCCTTGCGTCGGCGACTTTCTCTTTTTCAAATTTATCCGCCTCCGCTTTCCGCTGTCTCTCATACAGATCCGCATCCGCTTTCTGCTGACGCGCGAATCTCTCGGCCTCCGCCTTTTTCCTGACTTCAGCGTCCAGAGCCTGCTCCGTAACCTCCGCCTCTTTGCGCTTCAGTTCGATCTCGCGCTCCTGCTTTGCGATGTTTGCGTTGGCAGTGGCGATCTCGATGGTTTTTCTTTGCTCCTGCTG
>JAAVAG010000080.1 GCA_014804185.1 Lachnospiraceae bacterium | reverse complement strand
TTATTTCGGAAACACTCTTTTCCCCGATCCAGTGTCCCCTGCTCAAACTTCTGTCTCCAATCGTCCATGCTATATTCCATTCTTTCCCTGTGTTTACTCTGTTTCGTTATCTTTCCTGCCGCGCTATACCAGCATCCGGTTTACTCTCTCCCGCAGACGAAGAATAAAATCCGCCCCTTTCGGATACTGTCTGAACGAAAGTTCCATCCCGGCCTCCTGCCGGATCAGTTCCATTACCCGCTGTCTTCCGATCCGGGATTCCAGCAGCGTCAGCGCTCTGTAGTCAGCTATCGCCTCATCCTGTACCATAATCCGTATGGACTCCTCCGGTATTCCATCTCTTCCTGGATAAACCAGAAAGGGATCTCCCGCTGGATAGGATTCGTCTCCATCGACGGTCTCATATGGATCGATCTTTTTGCGGGAACACCCGCTGTTATAAAAATTAAAGCCCCAGTGCAGAAAACCGTCAATCTTATGCCAGTACAGCAGAATGCCATAGATCCGGTTTCTCCAGGACGGCATGCTGATAAAACGGTTGGGCACCTCCCGGGTCTGTGCACAGCAATAATAACTCCACAGCCTGTCGGGGCGTTTTTCCAGAAAAGGCTCTATATAATTGGTTCCGCACACCGGAATGTCCACAAGCCCTTTGGCGTAATATTCATAATCACTGACGGCCTCTATGATGGTACAGCCCTCCAGCAGGCCCCGAACCGCGCTCTGGGCGGTCCGGTAGCGCTCCGACTTCAGATCAGGCTCATCGGAAATATGAAAGAAAGTGCGCTCCAGCAGGCCCCGGCCGGACAACAGCTTTCTTACCGCCGGGAGAAGCACGCCCAGAAACGCAAGGTATCCGGGGTCGTCCGAGGGCGTGTCCCATCCGAAGATGCGCCTTGGCCCCTCTTTTGTCCGCGCCACCACTTTCGGCGCGGCCGCCGCTCCCCACTGCGTAAACAGATGGCAGATCTCAAAGTACCGGATGCCGCACTCCAGGCAGATATCCAGAAAGCGCTCCATCTGGGTAAAATCGAGCCTGTAACCTCCATCCGTTATCTCCACATCCACCAGCTGGACCGTGGTTCTCTCCATGTCCCGCTCCGTATCCAGGGGCGGCGTGATGACAGGGGTAAGAATCGTGTTTCCGCCTCTTTTCACATAGACTTCCAGGAAATTCCGAAAGATACTCCAGAACTCCCCGGAAAAAACTTCCACGCCGTAATAATCGGCAATGGCATCACAGTGAAACCATTCCGTATGCGGAATCTGCAGATTTGGCAGACACGCACTCTGCACCCGGACCAGGGCTTCACATTCCGGCAATGCCTCCCCGTCCTCTCCGGTCATGGAAAACAGGATGCGATACTCCCCGGGAGGACTGTTTTCTCCAGCCCGAACGTCCACCCACAGGCTCTGTGGCTCCCGGCTCTGCCAGATCTCACTCCCCTCCATATCCCGCAGCAGATCGGGCGCCATTCTGGCGTCATAAAACAGATACTCCTCATCCAGAGAGTCCGGGTTGCAGCTGCGCCTGCACATAACCGGCAGAACCTGACGGATACGAAGCTGAATGTTTTCCGTATCACCGACAACCCGGGCGCCCACTTTCAGTTTCCGTCTCCGGGGCGTTTTTTTCTCCTCAGAATCCCTTTCCCCCTGCAGAGGAGGAATCACAAGCTGAAAAGAGACTGTCTCCCCCCGCAGAGCGCTCAGATGTAACTGTCTCTCAGGGGATGCCGAAGCCAGTCCCTCCCCGATTTTTTCCAACGAACTTACCAGACCTGTCTCCCACATTTTTGCGTCCATGCCTTTCCTATTCCGTTTCACTGTTTTCCTGAAGAATCTCCAGTTTGTCCCTGCGTTTCAGTCCAAATACCACCAGTTTCCGAACCAGATCGTAGATCACCGCAAAGACCGGGACTCCCACCAGAATCCCCACAAACCCAAACAGTCCGTTGAACACGGTCACCGCAAACAGTACCCAGAATCCGGAAAGTCCCGTGCTGTTGGCCAGAAGGCGCGGACCGAGAATATTCCCGTCAAACTGCTGCAGCACGATGATGAACACAAGAAACCACAGACATTTTACCGGGCTGACAATCAATATGAGAAGTGCGGACGGCACCGCTCCGATATAAGGTCCGAAATACGGTATAATATTGGTCACTCCCACGATCACGCTGATCAGCATGGCGTTGGGGAATCCGAAAATCAGAGAAAAAATGTAGCACAGAACTCCGATAATGGCGCTGTCCAGTATTTTCCCGCTGAAAAACCCGGTGAACATCCTGTCCGCAAAACTCGCCTCCCGCAGGATCCGCTCCGCCCACTTCTGCGAAAAAATGCTGTATATGACCGCCTTTGCCTGTCTGGCAAACTGCTTTCTTGCCCCCAGCGCATAGATACATACGATAATTCCGATAAACACATTCATAAATTCCGCCACCACGGTGGATATCGTACTGGCAAAGCCGTCCACCATATTGGGCAGCATAAGCAGAAGGTCGCTCTCCGCCCACGACTGGAATTTCTGACTGACATATTCTATTCCCATCTGTATGTATCCCTCTATCATGGGATCGTCCGCCATAACGGCATGCAGCCACTTGGTTGCACTGTCCACCGCTCCGGGCAGCGCCGCCGCGATAGTGGATATGCTGACCGCCATCTGCGGAACCACCATACTGATCAGCAGATACAACACAAGTACCGCAAGGATCAGACTGAGCAGAATAGACATACCGGGCGCCGTTTTCTTCATTTTTCGGGGCAGCACCTTTTTCAGATGTCTCTCAAAAAAATTGCATGGAATCCGCAGCAGATAGGCCATTACGCCGCCGTAGATAAACGGTTTCAGAATCGAAACGACATGTCTTAATCCTTCGCGCAGCTGATCAAATCGAAAAAGAAAAAAGAAAAACAGGATCGCAAGCGCCAGAATCAAAAATCCGGTTACCACATAACGGCGGTATTTTTTCCTTTTATATCTTTTATTTTCCTGCATTTGTATCATCCCCCGGTTTTCAGTATATTGTCAGTCACATTATATCCGCTTTTTCTAAAAAAGTCTATATAAAGTAACGCCTGTTAATGTAGACAGATGAAAAATAATCTATTATAATGATAGAATACCAGGCAATCAGCAGCGCCTGCGCGACGCCGGATGTTCCCCGCGGTCTCCATGAAAAACAGATCAGAGGCCGCCCTGCGGCCCGGTATTGCCAGCGCGCATGCAGAACTTAAAACAGGAGGATGGTAATGAAAAACTTAAAAATCGGAACAAAATTGCTGGTGACATTTATGATTGTCATTGTTCTGTTCTGTGCCACCGTTGCCTCCGCCATTTTCGGACTGCAGGAAAATGCGGAAAAGTACACGGAATTTTACGAGGTTGGCTATCAGATCACCAACAAGACCATGAGTATGCGCCGCGGACTGCAGGCCATTGAAAAGAACCTTGCCTTTATCACCATTGAGGAAGACGAAGAGAAAAGCACAGGCTACCAGAACGATCTGCAGAAAGAACTGGCAACGCTGGAAGAAGATGCCAACTTCGTGTTTGCCAATTTCAGAGGGGATGAAAAACTGTTGGAAGCGTTTTCGGTCCAGATCCAGCAGGCCATGGCAATGCAGCAGGAAATCATCGATATTTCATGGACCGATATGAAAGCTGCCGAGGAAATGCTGCTGGACGAGTATCAGCCCCTACTTGATGAAGCCGTAAACACCCTGATACAGATCAGTAATATCGCCGCTCAAAATGCCGATAACGATTACCAGAGCACTGCGGAACTGCAGCGGCTGCTTGTAATCGCGCAGCTGGCACTGGCCGGCGGAGCCCTGATTATCACCCTGCTCCTTTCCACCTACCTGCGTGCCGCCATCACACGGCCCCTTCGTGAGATTGAGCAGTCCGCGGAAAAAATTGTCAACGGAGATTTCAATATTTCCGTCACCTACGAATCAAAGGACGAACTTGGCAGTCTGACAAAGTCTTTCAAAAATATGGTGTTCATCCTGGAATCCGTTATTTCCGATGCTTCCAGGCTTCTCGGTGAGATGGCGGACGGCAACTTCGACGTGCGCACCAGAGCGGAAAGCAATTATGTAGGCAGCCTGCAGTCTCTGCTGCTGTCCATCCGCAAACTGAATCGCAACTTAAGTTCCACACTGGGTCAGATCAACATGAGCGCAGACCAGGTAGCCTCCGGCTCCGACCAGGTAGCCAACGGTGCGCAGGCACTGGCGCAGGGCGCCACAGAACAGGCGTCCGCAGTGGAGGAACTTGCATCCACCATCTCCAATATTTCCTATCAGGTCAAGGAAACCGCTGAAAATGCGATCGTGGCAAAGCGTCAGTCCGGTACTGCCGGCAATGAGGCGGAAGAATGCAACCGCAAGATGCAGGCCATGATGGAAGCCATGGACGAGATCACCCGTACCTCCAACGAGATCGGTAAAATCATCAAGACCATCGAGGATATCTCTTTCCAGACAAACATACTGGCTCTTAACGCCTCCGTGGAGGCATCCCGCGCAGGTGCGGCGGGCAAAGGGTTTGCTGTGGTAGCCAATGAAGTGCGCGCACTTGCAGGCAAGAGTTCCGACGCCTCCAAGAATACCGCCGAACTGATCGAAAGTTCCATCAAAGCCGTATCTCGCGGCACACAGATCGCGCGTTCCACAGCCGACTCCCTGACAAAAGTTGTGGAAACTGTACGTTCCACATCCATAAATGTAGACCGGATTGCCGGTGCAGCCGAGGAGCAGGCAGGCGCTATCGAGCAGGTAACGCTGGGCGTAAATCAGATCTCCGATGTGGTTCAGACCAACTCAGCCACAGCCGAGGAGAGCGCTGCTGCCAGCCATGAACTCTCCGCACAGGCAGACACGCTGAAGCATCTTGTGGCGCAGTTCACCCTCCGCAAGGACTATTCGGGAGCACCCACTCCCCAAAACAACAGCGGACGCAGATCCATCAGCAGCATAAGTCTTGACTAATCTTTACCTGCAAAAACCGGGCGCCTTCTGCAAATGCAGAAGACGCCCGGTTTTGTATACGCCCTTTTTATCCAAGTACCCGTTCTAACGCTTCAAACAGATTCTGAATGTCAATCGGCTTTGCTATATGACCGTCCATTCCGCACTTGAGCGCTTCCTGCCGGTCTTCCTCAAACGCATTGGCAGTCATTGCAATGATGGGAATCGACGCCAGTTCTTTATTTTCCAGACTGCGGATCATCTTTGTCGCCTCATACCCGTTCATCACCGGCATCTGGACATCCATGAGTATCACCTGATAATATCCCGGTTGGGATTTCTGAAGCATATCTACGGCAATCTGTCCATTTTCCGCAATTTCCGCGGTAAATCCCGCATCCTCCAGAATAGCCACAGCGATTTCCTGATTCAATTCCATATCCTCCGCCAGAAGGATTCTTCCCGCATGACGCTTTACCGGCTCTCTCGGAGAGGAGTCCTCCTCCTCTCCGGATTTTATCACTGCCTGCAGGCAGCTTCTCAATTCGGACAAAAACAGCGGTTTACTGCAGAATGCGGCAACGCCGGCTTCTCTGGCCTCATCCTCAATATCAGCCCAGTCGTATGCGGTCAGGACAACCACCGGTCCGTTCCCTCCCGTCTCTTTCCGGATTCTCCGCGCAACCTCCACGCCGTTCATATCCGGCAGCAGCCAGTCCAGAATATATACCTGATAGCCATCTCCCCTGGAAACGGCCTGCCTTGTGCGCAGCACGGCCTCCTTTCCCGAAAGCGTCCACTCCGCCCGTATTCCCAGCTGTGACAGCATATAGGACACACTGTCACAGCTGTTAAAGTCATCGTCCACCACCAGCGCCCTGCAGTCTGTCAGTTCCGGTATCTGCTGCGGTTCCCTGGCTGCCGTATGCAGGGGGAATGTAAAAGTAACGGTGAATTCCGTCCCTACCCCCTGTTTGCTCTTTACCTCAATGGTACCTTTCATGATATCTACGATGTTTTTTGTAATGGCCATGCCCAGTCCGGTTCCCTGGATTCTGCTGATTGTGGAATTGGACTCCCGCTCAAAGGGTTCAAAAATATGCTGTACAAATTCCTCGCTCATACCGATACCGGTGTCTTTGATATAAAACTCATAGATCGCATACCCTGCAGGAGCACCGCTTTTCTCGGTAATTCTCATATTGACGCTCCCGCCCGGTCCCGTATATTTGACGGAATTGCTGAGCAGATTCAAAAGCACCTGGTTCAGCCGCAGCTTATCACAGCAGATATCCTCGTCCACCACATCCACCGTATCGATCTGCAGTTCCAGCTGCTTTGCCTGCACATCCGCCTGCAGAATATTCCGCAGCCCGTGCAGAATCTCCGGGAGGCTGCACGGTTTCTCGTCCAGACGGAGTTTTCCGCTCTCAATGTGGCTCATATCCAGCACATCATTGATCAGACTCAGAAGATGATTGCTGGACGTCGTAATCTTCTTAAGATACTCCTCCACTTTCTCTCTGCTGTCTATATGGGCCACCGCCAGATTGGTAAAGCCCACAATAGCGTTCATCGGCGTGCGGATATCATGCGACATATTGGAGAGAAACAGGCTCTTTGCCCTGCTTGCATGGTTTGCCTGCATAAGCGCGTCTTCCAGCAGGCTTTTCTGCTCCATTTCACTGCGGATCTCTTCATCCACGCTGCGGATTCCCAGAACAATGCCTTTCCGCTCGTTCCATGTACCGGCACGCACCACTTTGATCTGAAAGTACAGTATACTGCCGTCCCTGAGCGTGCGGTAGTTGACATAATACTGCTTTTTCTCCTCCAGTTCTTTTCTGAGTCTCTCCCTGGAACATGCCTTTCGCAGCATTTCCCGGTCCTCTCCGTATACATAATTCTCTATATAATGCTCCATGCTCTCCTCCAGCGATATTTCTTCGCTGGCAGAAAACCCGTGCATAACCACATGTTCCGTATCCTGAACCAGTACGCCCATCCCTGTGTCAAGGTCAAACGAGCAGACCAGATTATAATCTATACTCAGGGCGCGGACCAGTTCCATCTGATGCTGCTCTTTTTTCTTTTCCTGCTGTTTCTGGGCAGTGCAGTCCAACAGAAAACGCTGATAAACCGGTTCTCCGTTTTGCTCCATAAGTTTTACGTTTCCCATAACATGCAGCACTTTCCCGTCTTTATGCCGCACGCGGTACTCCACGCTGACAGTGTCTCCGATTTTTTTCAGGGTCCTGATCCTGTCCCGGAGTTTTTTCTTGTCTTCCTCCACGACAGTTTCCGCCACCATAGCAAATCCTCCGCTCATCATCTCTTCCAAAGACTCATAACCCAGGATATTCAATGCCGCTCTGTTGACACTGTAAACCTGCGCCCCATCCAGCGAATGGAGCATTACCCCGCAGTCGATGGTAGTGAAGATCGCCTCCAGAGTCTGTTTCTTCTGTACGATCTCCTGCTCATAGGTGCGCTCCTGGGTCACATCGATAGCGACTCCCACCGTTCCCATCACACTGCCGTCCAGATCATAAAGCGGTGATTTATAGGTGGTAAGCGTCCTTACGCTGTCCCCTTTATGGATGATTTCCTCGGACACATGGGTCTGTTTGCTTCGCATAACCTCCAGTTCCGACTCTATGCAGGCAGGATCGTCCTCCTCCACATCCCAGATATAGGCATGCCTCTGCCCCTCCACCTGCTGCTTTGTCTTATTAACTATCTGGCAGAAACTGTCGTTTACTTTCTCGTGAACGCCCTCTTTATCCTTATACCAGACCAGGTTCGGAACACTGTTTATGGCGGCCTCAAGATACTGGCTCTTCTCCCAGAAATCCTTTTCCAGTTTACAGGTCTGCTGCCACCGCAGAAAGCGGAAGACGGCCTCTTCCTCCGTCATGGGCAGCATCCAGACATCTGTGATTTTCTCCAGATCCTCCGACAGAATCGGAAACTGATCCGCACCGGCCAGCACAATCAAACTGGCCTCTCTCCCGCCGCAGACAGTGATGGTGCGTCTTATATTTTCCGCATCCATTCCCTCCAGGCTGGCAAATATCACGTCCGCCTCCGACGCAGACTTCTCCTCCGCCGCCTCGCTCTGATAAAATGTATGTGTAAAATGCTCCAGCGGAGACATTTTGGGGAACACTTCAAACGCTTTGCACTGACGGCCTGTCAGATAAAACCTTAAACAACAATGGTACATATCTGGTTCCTCCCTATCAACTGGCTATGTCTTTATTTTAGCAATCGGGGAGAGCCATGTCAATATTTGGGAGACCGGCAGATTTTTTTCATTCCCTGGAAACCATGTACAGAGAATAAAAATACTGTTTCTTTTCCAGCAATTCCCGGAAGTTTCCCTGCTCCACGATTCTGCCGTTTTTCATTACGACGATCCCGTCGAATCTGCTCAGCACCTTCTCGTCCAGTTTGTGCGTCACCACCAGCCTGGTCAGTCCATGGATGTCCAGAATCGACCGGATCACGCCCTCCGCCGTCTCCGCATCCAGTGCGGAAGTGGCCTCATCCACCAGCAGCACCGGCGATCTGCGCAGCAGGCTTCTGGCGATGGAAATCCGCTGCTTTTCGCCGCCTGACAGACAGGATCCGCCCTCTCCGCAGGCATAGGACTCACCCTTTTCTTCAATCAGCTGCGCAAGCCCCGCCATACGCACGGCCTGATCCACCTGCTGCCTGTCAAACTTCTTGAACATGCATATATTCTGCCGGATAGTATCGTCAAAAATAAATACATTCTGCTGGATCACGGAAACCACATCAAATATATTGTCCGGATTCACGCTGTTTATCTCTTTTCCGCCCATGGTAATGCTGCCTTTATAATCCGGATAATTTCCCATGATCAGATTCAGCAGAGTGGATTTGCCGGATCCGGATCCTCCCACAATGGCATAACTTTTTCCCGCCTCAAAGCGGACGCTTACATCTTTCAGCGTATCCGCATTCTCTCCATAGGCGAAGTTTACATGGTCAAAGAAGATACCGTCCCCAATGTCCGTAAGCGTTTCCGTTGCCAACTGCCGCACTTCCACATCCTCATACCCCGCCATTTTCTCCATCAGCGCCACGGCGGCCCTGCGGTTGGCAAACAGCCCGGGCAGCATCTGGACAGGCGTGATAATATAGTTCATCATCTGCACAAAAGCAATAACCACACCCGGCGTGATCTGCCCCTGAATACTCAGATAAGCGCCGTAGATAAACACTCCCATCTGTACCAGAAATCCCGACAGGGAGGACAGAATGCTGACCATGTCCGAAGTCTTCCTGCGCCGGCACTTTGTCTGTTCCAGCTGCGCGTTTCTCTCACGGTACAGAGCCGCCGCCTCGTCCTGGGCCTGAAAGCTTTTGACCACGCCCAGCCCGGTCAGCAGATCCTTTACCATGGCCATAAACCCGGCATTTTTTTCGCTGACCTCTTTTTCCTGCTTTTCGATCCGGCTGCCGAACAGTATGGATATTCCGATCGGCAGAATACAGAGCGCGATCACCGTCAGGGTCATGGACCAGCTGTACCAGAACATCAGTATCAGCGCTCCCGCTGCCTGCAGAATCTGACTCAGGATACTGAAGTTTCCCGTCAGATAATTTGCTTCAATGGAACCCACGTCATTGGTCAGCGCGGATATGTAATTGCTGGTGTTTTCCCTGTTGAAAGAAGAAATACTCTTTCCCGCTATCGTGTCAAAGGCTTTTTCCCGGTATCCGGTTACTGCCTTTTTCAAAAAGTTATTCTTAAACTGCCTCTCCATCAGCCATGCCGCGCCAAACGCTGCCAGAAGCGCTATCGTCATCAGCACCAGCCGAAGCAGATTCTGCACATTCCCTCCCGTAGCCACGTCCATCAATTCTTTCAGCAGGCTTGCAAGCAATACCTGCATTCCGCTCATACATATCGTGGACACCACGGCCAGCACGAAATTGATCTTGTTGCGGCGGTAAAATCTTTCGGTATATGACTTCACAGCCTTTCCTGATTTTTTCCCACTCATCTACGCCTCTCCTGTCTGCACGCTGCGACGTACACTGCTTCCCGGACCGGACACGCATTTTTTATCCGACCCCTCTTTTTTTCAGTATACAAATATTCCAGCGTCTGTAAATATCCTCAGACCAAGAGGACGCCGCATGCATGTAAGTGGTCAAAAATCAGGTGTGAAACACTTGCTCTATCTTTTCTGTTTCCGCATTCACTTCAAACCAGTCGAAATCCGCGTGTTGACCGAATCCCGTAAGATCCTGACAGCATATCCCGATCATGGTTCCCGTAAACCACCCCTCCCGACATGCCTCGTCCGACAGAAATCCCACGCCCACGCATTCCCCGGCTTTCTGCAGTTTCTTCCCCTGGTATCCATAGAAAAACTGTGCGTCTGTCCCCTGCACGGACACCGCCAGTATCACATCCCGCCCCGGCAGCAGCGGCACATAATCCATCAGGTATTCATACTTCCTGTTTTCCGCTTTCAATAATGTAACACATTTTCCCACATCCTCATCATGAGAGATGTGCAAATACAGATAATTGTCCGTGTCATACAACAGAATCAGTCCCGCCATCTGCTTAAATACTTCCGGCTCAAAATCCAGACACGTCTCCGCATACATGTGATATTCCGTCATCCGCCTCGCAATCAACGACTGCGTAAACCGCGAGGCAAGTCCGCTACGCCCATACATCCGCAGCCATCCCGGCCGTACCGTCAGCGACAGATAATGTCCGTCCATGGGAATTCGAAGCGACTGATAATCCGCATGAAGGACTTTTCCGTCAAAATCATCCCGGATAAACGCCGTATTTTCCCGGATACAGCCTTCCCGCCCGGCAAAGACCGCCGCGCATGCGGGCGGTTCCACCGTCTCCCTGGGCGTATTCCCTCCCTCCGCCAACACCGGCCAGCCGTCCTCGGTCCAGCACATTTTCTGGATCGCCGTCTCTCTGCCGAGCACATATCTTCTTGCCCCGGCAAACCGCTCCGCACCCTCCGGATTCCGATCGTCGGAGGCTCTGCCGCACAGATGCACCGCATACCACTCCCCGTCCCGGGTTTCCACCAGATCACAGTGCCCGGCTTTTTGCAGCAGGATATCCTCATGATGCCGTGAGGTCAGAATAGAATACGCTTCCCCCTCCTCCCGCTTTTCGTCATAGGGCCGATACATCTCATAAGGTCCCCATA
>JAAVAG010000079.1 GCA_014804185.1 Lachnospiraceae bacterium | reverse complement strand
GGTCAATTACTGTATGAAATGGAAAGATACTCTGATGCTAATGATATTTATAACCGTATGGTCGCAGCAAATCCTACGAGCGTAATGGGATATATGGGGCTTGGTCGCAATGCCTATGCTTCTGGCAATTATGATGAAGCGATCCGGCAATACAACATCGTTATCAAGATGTATGATGATTACTCTTCAGGTTATTCGTTCAGAGCAGAGAGTTATCTTAAACAGGGTAAGTACCTTGAAGCGGTTGACGACATTATGAAATCATTATCAATAGACAATGATGCCAAAGCTCATCATTATCTTTTTGAATTTCCTGATAATCAGTTGACGCTCGTCATCACTAAACTGAGAGGGATGTCGGTCAAAAATCCTCATGATGCCGAATGGCAATACTATATCGCTCAGTTGTTTCAGAGCAAAAAGAAATATAACGAGGCGATTGAAGCTGCTCGTAAAGCATTTGACATTGACGCCCATCCTGTATTTCTTGAAATGATTGCGGACTGCCATCAGGAACTCGGAGAATATACTCAGGCTCTTGGAGCAATTACGCAGGCACAACAGATGAGACCCGATGACCTTGACCTTATTTCTTCTAAGGCCGATATACTTGGCGAGTCCGGAGATATTACGGGTGCAATTACCGAATGGACAAGATACATCGACAAGACACCTGATTTCTTCGGTGGTTACTATCGCAGAGGCTTCTTTGAGGATAATTCCGGACAGACCGATAAAGCATTGGAAGACTACGACATGGCTATAATGCTTAATCCTGATTATGCTTATTCCTATCTGGGTAAAGGAGATATGCTGATGCGAAAAGGAAAAACTGATGAAGCAATGGCAGCATATCGAAAGGTTATCGAACTTGATACTGTGCCAAATAATTCATCATGCGCTATGTACGCTTTCCTTGCCTTGGGTGAGAAGGACAAAGCTGTTGACTTTATGGAGAAAGTAATCGTTAATGATTCTACAGATTGTGGGAACTACTATGATGGAGCGTGTTTCTATTCTCGACTTGGAGACCTTGATACATCACTGGCTTGCCTACGTACCGCTTTTGAAAAAGGATTCCGAAGATTCCACCATGTTATGTCTGATGACGATTTAGAAGCGTTGCGTGCAACGGATGGCTTCAAATCTCTCTTGGATGAATACACCGTAATTAAAAAACAGGAAAACTCTGTTGAACCAGAGCACAATCAGATGAGTGAACGGATAGAAATACCCTTCACTCCCGATGGCGGCTGTGTCTCTGTAAAATGCTCTATCAACGAACTTCCTCTTAGTTTCATATTTGATACTGGCGCAAGCATAGTATCTCTGTCGCAGGTCGAAGCCAACTTTATGCTTAAAAATGGTTATCTGAAACGTGAAGACTTTGTTGGCTCCGGTCGGTTTGTAGATGCCAATGGAGATATATCCGAAGGTACTATCATAAACCTTAGAGATGTGGATTTCGGAGGGTTAAAACTTAGTAATGTCAGAGCCTCTGTTGTCCGGAATCAGAAGGCACCTCTTCTTCTTGGTCAGTCAGTTCTTGGACGACTCGGCTCAATAGAGATAGATAACCCCGGTAAAAAACTAATCATCATCCATTCAAAATAGTTAACATGTACGGTATTTTAGCAATTCTGGCAGCAGTAATAATCTATAATTGCGGAGATATACTTCCAGACAGTCTAAAGGAGTGGTGGGAAAACTCCACATTAAGAAAATGGGTTCACCCGGTTTTGGCAATTACTCTTACTATTGCTGTGGCATTAGGTATTCAGTTCGATATATTTAACTGGGGGGCCATAGTGATTCCTTTATTGTTTGGATTTCCATATATATTCGGCATGATATTGGGCATTTGGTATAATATGAAAAATGCCGGTGAGAGATTTACTTCTAAGAATGATAAGGAAGCTAAAGAAATTGCAATTAGTTGTCTGACAGAACTTGGATGTCAACCGGAAGTAAATAACGACGGCTCCGTTGGTGTCAGTTATCAGGGGGAGAACTTTCATTTGGAGTTTGGCGGCAGATATGCCCGAATCTGGGATCCGATGTGGGCTGGCGTAAAAGGTGAAGACCCGGATATGCCAAAAATAAAAGAGGCGGTGAACGCGACGAACTTCAATTTTGGCCCGACAGTTGTCATGACCGACCCCGATGAAGATGGAGACATTGGATTACATAGCCGTCGAGACATTATGCTTCATCCAGCCTGTCCTGACAATGTTATTTTTCTAAAAGCCGTACTCGACTCTTTCTTCGACACAAAAGAGCATGTCCGAAGGCATTATCAACAAATTAACTCTCAGCAATAACAAGAAAAGAAACCTCGCCGCCCGGTGGGTTTCACCCAATCATACGAATGACCATGACTCCGAATCCAGATTCTCCAAAGTTTATCCGGCATGAAATCCCGGATAATGCCTCGGTAAGAGCTCTCAGACTGAGAGAGGATTATAAATTACTCAGAGCCAATATAGAGGCTTGTGCATGGCCTCATATTACATCTGGTTGCTTACGTCTTGACTATAATACTTCCGATGGTCGAGTCCGCATAACTGTTGGTTTTACCGATAAGAACAAGCATTCTCACACATTTTCCATATTATCATATCGTGGCAAGAGACTTCAATGTGAGTATGAGTTTGAAGGCAGTGTCGATGCACCCGTAGTATCATTTCGGTCATACGCCGAATGGCTGATGCTCCAACTGTGGCAATATGAAATTGATGCGGAACTATGTAAGTGTGATAGAGGGCTTATAATATCGGCTAATATAGACAACGCCTATAATGTGATGTCGAAGATGCTTGACATTGTGACAAACAATATCAAGCCGATTGACTGGTTCTTGTCAAAAGAACCTGTATGACAATTATACAGAACGTATTATGACCTTTGCAAAATGCTTCCACTTCTACAGGAAGAAGCCTCCAAAGGTCGTTGGAAAGATGTGGTGCCCGAAGACTTCAGACTTGTCCGGAATGCAGATTGCGCATTGATTTGTCTGGATTACACAGACAACCGTAACTATACCATGCAGTTCAGATTGGGCATGACCAAAACCGGTTTTGCAGCTGAACGTACCGATAAGTTCATGGATATGTTCTATCATTTTGAAAACCATGCTCCAAATGACGAATTACGAGCTTACTTAGACAAGGAGAACCGGGAATTTTCAAAGATTGCCAATATCATGCTCGAAATACCCTTCAGTTGGAAGGCTCTCTTATTCCATTCTGATGACGGATTCTATATCAATACTTATCGGGAAAATGCGTTTCAGAAGTATTGTCTGATGCTTGACTGGATTATTCCTTTCAAGAACCGATATGAGGCAACTGAACTATACGTTGCCTCGGAACTACTTGAAATGAAAAAACGACTGGAGACTTCCTTATCAACAGATTTGGAGATCTCCAAAGAGCAGGAACCCAACTTGATATTCTCTCACGGGCATTTCATTGAAACTCCGATGGAAGAAGAATTACCGGATAAATGTCCTTTCTGAGAATAGCAATCAACAAATTATCAAACTAACATAAATATCGTAAGTAAATGATTGAACGATTTGTGGAGGCACAGAAAGAAGTCTATAATTGTGCTCTGAAAGAAATAAAATCAGGAAGGAAACTAACCCATTGGATGTGGTTCATCTTTCCTCAAATAAAGGGTCTCGGCCTATCTATGACATCTATTTTCTTCTCAATAAAAGATGTTGAGGAAGCTAAAGAGTATTTGAAACATCCGTTGCTCGGTCAGAGGCTACGAGAAATCAGTCACGCACTGCTTGAATTAAAGACCGACAATGCCACTGAGGTATTCGGTTCTACCGATGCCATGAAACTCCGTTCCTGCATGACTCTCTTTGATGTTGTGGAACCTGAGACTGTTTTCGATAAAGTGCTCATGAAATTTTTTGGAGGGAAAAGAGATAAAAAGACTTTGAGGATTCTTTCAGATCAAATAAATCCTATAAACAATCTTATCATCGAAAACCTCAAAACTAACGACAAAAGTCCATTGAATAAGCGTTCATTAGCGTTGATTGGAGCTATCTGCGGTGATATTATTGGTTCATGGTATGAGTTTTGCTCAACTAAAAGGATAGATTTCGACCTGTTCACAGACCAGAGCCGATTCACGGATGACACTGTATGTTCTATAGCTATTGCTGATGCACTGATGAATGGAAATGACTTTGTCGGTAAGCTGAAATATTGGTGCCGTAAATATCCAAAAGCCGGGTACGGAGGCAACTTTAATTGGTGGTTCAGACAAGATAATCCGCAGCCCTACAAAAGTTGGGGTAATGGGTCTGCTATGCGAGTGAGTGCTGTCGGCACTTTTGCAAAATAAACTGATGAAACTCTTATGCTGGCAGAGGCATCATCTATTGTAAGTCATAATCATCCGAAGGGTATAAAGGGAGCGCAAGCGACCGCTTTGGCGATAAATCTTGCATTAAGAGGTTGTCGTAAAGAAGAAATCAAAGCACAAATAGAAGCTCATTTTGGCTATGATTTGAGTAGAAAATATGCAGACATACAACCCCGATATACTTTTGACGTGAGTTGTCAAGGGTCGGTTCCTGAGGCA
Source organism: Lachnospiraceae bacterium (assembly GCA_014804185.1). Taxonomy (GTDB): domain Bacteria; phylum Bacillota; class Clostridia; order Lachnospirales; family Lachnospiraceae; genus Acetatifactor. Next base: position 8,801 of record JAAVAG010000079.1, on the reverse strand, counting down.
ATTATAGCATTCCTCGAAAGCTCGGATTATGAATCAGCAATACGTATGGCTGTGGCATACGGAGGCGATGCCGACACTCAGGCAGCGATAGCCGGTGGAATAGCAGCGACTTACTATGGCACAATTCCAGATTATATCCTTAGGGAATGCCTCAGACGTCTTCCCCTTGACATAAAAGAAATAATAGCAAAATTCAATCAAGTATGGTGTTAATCGATGATGATTTTGTATCAAACGAAGAAAAGAAATCTGAGTTTGGAGTAAAGCAATATTCTTGTCAAGATATTTTATTCTGTATGATGAGAATACTGTTTGGTATATATTTCACACATGCTTATAATTTATGGCTACCACTAATCATATTAGCCGTTTTGTTTATTTGCACAATAGTCTCATTGAGTGTAATAATTATATCCTCCAATATTGTAGCTAAATATGTTCATGACTATGACAAGCATGAAATTGCAATTCAGAGAATTAATATTTTGAATAAGCCTACTGCAATCTATACCGTTGTTTTACCTCATATTCTTCAATTCATCCTTAGTTTCTATGTTGCTGCTTTATTTTGTATATATGCGTCAAAAACAGAATATTCAACTTTGATGTGGATAATTGGATTGTTCGTGGGCATTATAACAATGATATTGATAATTTCTGTAATGGACATATTTACCAATGAGGGATTTACCATCTCATTAAGCAAGAATATTTCTTTTGATACTCAAAAAAACTATTGGGGAGAAGGGCTAATTATTATTTTTTGGTCTTTACTATATTTAATGTGTGGAATATATTGTAGTTATATCTTTATAGGAACTATTTTGGATGATCATATAGACATTGCTATTGGTGCCGGAGCGATAATATTTATAGCCTCAATAATACAAACGATTAAATGCTTGAACTTACCTGATATTTATAAAACTGTATTTGGCAATATTAAGTTTTATGATTATATAACCTACGAAACCGCTATGCTAAATTGTAGGAAATTGTATCTTAATAGAGAGACTATGAAAATATTAGCACTATGTATTTCTATAACATCACTTGTTGCAAGTGCCTCTTTTGTTGCCGTTTTACTAAAAAATATAAATTCCTTTTCTGTTGATACTATCACAACTGTAATTTGTATAGTGGCGATAAGTCTAACAATTTCAATCTTCATTATTAGACGGATGTGTATAGTGCCATTGTTGAGAGGATTATTTCAAGAAGAATACCCGGAATATTATTCAGAATATCTAGATGTATCAGACAATAATAAAACCATGTTGTATCTGAATAGTAAAAAGGATAATAAGAAATCTTAAGATTATATTAGGCTGTCGGTGCAAAGTTCGGTTACTCTTCAATACCAAGATATTATATGGAGCACCTGAATAACCGAGCAATGTATCATCAGAAGATAGAATCGTTCATAAATCGAATAACAGATGAAAAGGCGTAGAATCGTAATTTGGATCATAGCAATAATTGTAGTAATCATTGCCGTCATAGCAATGTGTGATATTATTGTTGCAAGGAATGCTTCTGGAAAGACCTATGATGATGTGAATTGTGTTCCTCATAGAAAAGTCGGTCTAATTCTGGGAACGTCGCCAATTTCAACTTGGAATGGGCGTAGGAACTATTATTTTGACCATCGAATTAAAGCCGGTGTTGATTTATATAAAGCCGGTAAAGTTGATTGGCTTGTTGTCAGTGGCGGAGATTACCGCAGCACTGAGAATGGATATGATGAGCCTGTGGCTATGCGTGATTCCTTGATGAAACAAGGTGTCGATTCTACACGGATTATTCTTGACTATGACGGTACGCGTACACTTAATTCCATTGCAAAAATGCGGGATGTGTATTGTCAGGATTCTATAACCATTATTTCTCAGGAATATCATAATGAACGAGCCTTGTATCAGGCAAAGCATCTCGGCATTGATGCAATCGCCTTCAATGCCAAGACGCCGGGGCGACGTACTTCATGGTGGCGCAACCGAGGTCGTGAGGTGTTAGCCCGTGTGAAATTATTTGTTGACGTGGCTCGTGGCCTTCATCCCGATATAAAAGAGTCAATTATCCGGGATTTTACAAATGTTGATGCAGACGTAATATCTGTTTCCCATATCAAAACGGAGTATGGAGACCTAATCTGTCTCGAACCGGATATGACCGGGCTGAAAATGGATATGGTTTGTGGTGAAATTCCTTCGCCAGAGAATGATTCAATTATATTAGCTTTTGCAGGTGCTTTTACCGGGACAGAGTTTGATAAAGGACACACAAATGTGGCTGGAGATCACGTCGCCGGAGGCAAGCGTTTCAAAGGTTATCGCTGTAAGCGTAATACCGGAGCGTTCACATGGTCTTCGACTTCCGGACCCCAATTCCACTACAAAGATTATACCTCTGCTTTGGACAGTGCTGCACAAGAAGGTGGCATGGGTTTCGCGCAAGAGATGATGATCCATGATGGCAAAGCGGTTAAGACAACACGTCCTCTTGGAAATAGAAACGTATTCCGCGCCCTCTGTCTTAATTCCGACAATCAGTTGGCATTATATGAAAGTCAAGGTGCTATTACGTTTGGGAATTTTATTGACGCACTGCTCACTCAGGGAGTGAAAGAGGCTTTATATACCGATATGGGACAAGGCTGGAACTATTGCTTCTATCGCGTCCACTCGTCAGATAAATCACCCAAATATCTTCACTCGACATCATTACCTTACGCATCCAATTTCATCACGATCAATATCAAATAAATGAAGAAATATTATCTGATAATTTGTCTGTTGATTTCCATTGCTCTCCTTTCGTGTACGGCTTCCACATCACTGGAAAGCGATAAGGAAAACAGCATTTATTATTGGCGCACAACTTTTTCGCTCAGTGATAAAGAGAAAGAGTTTTTGAAAGTGCATGATGTCAAAACAATATATATGCGTTTTTTTGATGTAGGTTGGGCATATCCATCAAAAAATGGCGAGGATGTTACTCCTGAGGCTACTATCCGATTCAATGATGCAGTACCAGATGGTATAGATGTTGTCCCGACAGTATATATCACAACTTCGGCTATGGAAAAGATGCAAACTAAGGAAGCGGAATATGCAGAAAAGATATACAAACGAGTTAGTGCTATCTGTAAGAAGAATAACATCAACATCAAAGAGATACAGCTCGACTGCGATTGGACAAAAGGAACGCGCGAACCGTTCTTTCGACTTTGTGAGGCAATGAAAGAATATATGGATTCCACTCAGACTCTAAGTAGCACAATTCGATTGCATCAACTTACACAAACACCACCTCCGGTTGATAAGGGCGTTCTTATGGTGTATAATACCGGCAACCTGATGGAAATGACAAGCGACAATTCAATATTCTCGCGAAAGGATATAGAACCGTATCTGAGGGATACCCGGTTGGCAAATTATCCGCTCGCACTTGATGTAGCATATCCTACCTATGGATGGAGCGTAATGTTTCATCCCGGAGAAGAAAAATACTATTTCTATAAAATTTCGAGACGAACTGATTTTTCGAACTATCCAAATCTGACTAAAATAGCCTCCAATCTATATGAAGCCACTTCAGATGTTGACTTTTCCGAAGATGGGACCGGATCTGACAAGGTTTATAAGAATTATCGAATTCGAGTTGAAAGACCTTCCTCCAAGGAGATACTTGAAATAAAGAAACTAATTGACGGCCAATTAAAAGGTAAACTGCACAACAATATCCTATATCATCTTGACGAGTCTCAACTTTCACATTATTCCGACAATGAAATCTCTAAAATATATTCTCGTAATTAGCGTTTTGATTCTCATGGGAGGGGGACGCACAGATGCTTGTGGTCCATATTATCCCGCTGATCCTAACTATATATTGATGTTCCGAAGCTGTTCTCCGGAGCTGGAGCGCCAATGGCAGGATGGTTGCCGTTTTCAAGATTATGAGAAGGAACAGAATTGTATCCTTTGGCAGAGCATTACCTCCCCATCAATTCCAATTAGTGATATTGAGAAGGTAATATATGATGCCCGACTCTCTGACATAAATGATTTGTCAAGCGGTAGTCTTTCTAATAATAAGTTTGCCAAATGGCTCTCAAACCCGAATCATCGTGAGGACTTGGAATATATCCGTATAGCAAAAGAGATTGAAGAAATACGCGCGTATATGAATAATCCTTGGTATTATTCTTATGATGGAGATGACGAACACTCGCGGTTGACTGAACTGAAGGAAATCTGTCAGGATTACAACGGTACTCGTCACGCCTCGCGCTATTCCTTACAATTGATAAGACTTTATTTTTCTGTTGGAGATTACAAAAGTTGTATCAACCTTTGGGAAAACCGGGTTAGTAAGTTTCCACAAAATATCGTTACTGATATGAGTGCAAGCTATGTGGGTGGTGCATACTCCCGGCTTGGCAATCGTGATAAAGCGATTGAACTCTTTACTCAAAGTCAGGATATTGGTTCATTGATTAGTTTGAAGGCATGGAATGGTGTTGAGTCCAGCTCAAATTACACTGATGAGAGGGTTAAGGAATTGGAATATATTTACAATCGCTTCCCAAATTCTCCACTGTTGAGTTTCAAGTTACAGGAGTATGTACGAAACCGAGAATCTTTCGTCGATAATTATGAAGACTGGAAAGATCGTGGATTTCATGACCCTGTGTTGGTAAAGACATATTGGAAAGGCGATTCCTTGATTGCTGATGCAGAACAAGCCTTTTATGACGAACTTAAACGATTTGCACAAGAAGCATCCAGGTCAAACAATTGTCACCAGAAAGGTATGTGGAACTATGCACTGAGTTATCTCTATTTCCTCGATGGGGATTTGAATAAGGGATTGTCCTATCTGAATCGTGCTGAACACTCCGAAGCTACGCCTTTTATTAAAGAGTCTATCAAGGCTTTCCGATTCTTGCTTAATGCACAACAAGCAAGCAATAGCGGCACATATCTGAACAAACTTCAGCGAGAATTGATATGGCTGGATGAACAGATGAAGATAGATGTCAAACTTAATCCTGATAATGATTGGCAATATAATAATAAACTCAACTGGAGAGTATGCTATTGGCAAGATGTGGCACGAAAAGTCCTTTTAGGGGTGGTGTGTCCTAAAATGAAACAAGCCGGTAACCACACCTTGGCTATACAGTTGGCAAATTACGCATCAAATCGTATTTATCAGCTTGCGCCATTGTACAAAGCATATCATTACGGCTACGATGATCCTGATGATAAGGATTCATATGACGTAATCCTTCCATTCGATGAGTATCGAAAAAGTTGGTCGGGACGCAACTATTTTGATTACCAAAATCAGTTTTTTGAATTTGTCTATAATTCAAATGCTGATGATGCAGCAAAATATGCACAGAGAATTAAAAATCCGGCATCCGAATTAGATAAGTTTTTGAATGAACGCAGTTATGTAGATACCGACTACATATATGATATTGTAGGCACCCTTTATCTACGAGAAATGAACTATGAGAAAGCTACTGATTGGCTATCTAAAGTATCATCAGATTATCAGCAACGTATGAATATCACTAAAGAAGGATATTTCAAACTCGATCCATTCCGCTTTCAGTCTGACAAAAAACATTTTATTTCCGATTCAAATGATTACAAGCTAAGATTTGCTCAAGAAATGGCTCGATTAGACAAAATGATAAATTCGGATGCCGAGCCGAATCGAAAAGCAGAATCAAAAATCCGCTATGCAATAGGTTTGCGTAATTCCTTTGGCAAATGTTGGTATCTCACGACATATGGTTATAATATGGAATTAACCACTGATAAGGATAGTAATAATTGGGAATGGCATACATCATCCGACAGGTACGGATTCAATGATAACAGCTATGCACAACAAGCATATAAGAAAGTAGATGCTTTAATGGAAGAAGCTATCGCTGAGTTCACAGACTCGGAGAAAGCAGCACTGGTTCAACTCGAAATGATGAATTATGCAACTCTGATGAAACGATACCCAAACACTAAAGCTGCTGCGCATATTCGCTCTCGTTGTGATAACTACTATGACTATGCCTTACAATACAAATAAATCACCCAAATATCTATACTCTACGGCGTTACCATACGCATCAAATTTCGTAGTTCTACAGGTAAAGTAAAACAAAAATTTGATTCCTATTTTCAAGGGACAATAAAATAATATTCGTAATTTTGTGGTGTACTTCTAACGCAAGAATTATTTTATGGAGAATATCGACAATACATATTGTTATAAATACCCTCATCCAGCAGTCACTACCGACTGCGTCATATTTGGTTTTGACGGAACGCAATTAAATGTTTTACTTGTCAAACGCGGTGGAGAGCCTTATCTTGGTTGGTGGGCTTTCCCCGGAGGGTTTGTTAGGATGGACGAAAGTTCAGAAGACGGAGCATTAAGAGAGTTGCGCGAAGAGACCCAACTCACTCCCGGATATATTGAACAGTTTCATACATATTCTGAACCGAACCGCGACCCACGTGAAAGGGTTATTACTATCGCTTATCTTGCGCTTGTAAAAATACAAGAAGTTAAAGGAGGTGATGACGCAAAGGATGCTAAATGGTTTCCATTGGATAAAATCCCTCATTTAGCGTTTGATCACGATGTGATATTACGTGATGCACTGACTCGTCTTCGTGAACGTATTCATTTTCACCCCATAGGTTACGAATTACTTCCTGAGAAGTTCACCCTGAAAGAATTACAATCCCTTTATGAAGCAATACTGGGAATACATTTTGATAGGCGCAACTTTGCCAAAAAGATGTTTCACTTAGACATACTCACTCAACTGGAGGAAACCGTGTGGCCAACTCCAAAACGTGAAGCAAATCTTTACAGGTTTAATCTTGACAAATATTCAGAACTTAAAAATCGTGGTTTCCGTTTAGAGTTCTAGAAAATTCACTATTCTTTGGGTAAAAATCAACTCTTGGGTTTATAGTAATATTAATTCAGTTATTTTTAAGATTATTACTTTACTCCTTTTTCTATACAGGCGGTTTTGCTGAGTGCGCGAGGCAAAACCGCCTGACCCGTCACGGGCAGAGCGGTTATTCAAACATTTCTGAACTATGCGGTTGCCCTCGCTTTGATGAAGCGGTGGGCGTTGGCATTTACAAGATTTATGATGCGGTCGTGATACTCTGTGTTTGAGTTGCAGACTCCACGGCTCTGAACTACCTTGTTCTCTGTAAGGGAAAACTCGACGGTCTCTATGCGGTTGCCGTCCTTATCGTGTGCCGACAGTATGATTGAGTTCTCGCGATTGTAATAACTGCACTTAAATACGCAATGGTGCATCGCATCCCCCTCGGCTTGATATGCCTCGATGCTGTCAAGCACTGAAACCTCAATGTCATTGTCCTTGATGATGATGCCGAAGTAGCAGGATTTGGATTTGTAGAATGTATCCTCGTCCTCCTTAGCCTTGATAAGTTCCTCGGCTTTTCTGCGTTTCTCCTGTGCGGTTACTGACTTGTTGAGCCAATAATCGTGTTCGGCTTTAAGGTTGGTCGGGCAGATATATTTGGTGCAACGTGTGTCACGTCCTGACTTTTCAAGAAGTGTGATTAGGTCGCACCACGTTCCGTAATTATCAATACGGTAGCCGTGACGCATTGCTACTTTGTGGGAGTTCCAGCACTTGTCAAGCATAGACTTATTGTTAATAAAATACTTGACCGCCTTGAAATTCCTGGCTTTCATCAGTGTTTCAATCCGAGCGTCAGCCAGTAGAGACTTCATCAGTTCAAAGATATGGCAATCCGGCAATGCGCCTTTCATTCCGTTGCGTCTGAGTTCCGGAATAACCTTGTATATAGGATAGTGCCACGTGTCGGCTATGATTTGGTGAACGTCCGACATATTCCTCAATTCAATCTTTGAACTCCAATTGAAACAATCTCTATAATAGCCGATAGTGCGAGCCTTTGAGGTCACTGCGGTCTGTCCTATGGCGTTGAGCCATAGACGGCACACCTCGTTGTGGCATACGTCAATCGGCTGACCTTTCTTGAAATATACCGACAATAAAAACACCCTTTCCACCTGCAAGCCGTCAATGGTGTCAAGCACGGCTAAATATGTGCTATCCTTATGTGAGCGTTTGAGTGTGTCCTTGATTTCAAGACGATGACCGCAATGAGGGCAAACTACATACATACCCTTTCCCTCGTGTCTGAACTTATGACCGCAATCTCCGCAGGTGGTCGCTCCGCTCGGCACTCTGAATGCCGGATGCTTGAAAAGATGTTTCACTCCCCACTCTACGGCTTTGGGGGAAATGGCAGTCAGCCTCTCATTTGAGGCTGACACCTGTTTCTCGAATTTAGTTTTCGCTTTCATCGGTATCAGAAGTCAAAGAGTGAGAGTTCGGGTTGCTTGGTCGCTTGTGACTTTACCACTTTCGGTTTAGAGTTGCGTGTCTGCAACTTTCTGAGTTCTTCATCTTGGAAGCGTTTGAGCGCGAGAGCCTTTTGCTCCGCTTTTTCCTCCTCGGTGAGTTCAACTTGATGATTTACCACAACATTGCAGTTGGTAGGCTTGCCAATTTCAATGCTCGGCTCATCAATGACGTGTACTGCCATAGAGTAGATTTCATCATCGGAAAAACCGCAACATCCTGATGCCTTTACCTGATTGAGTATATAGGTCACGACATCCTCAATGGTGCGACTGGTGGTTTCGTACTTTGCGCGGAATAGTTCATCTTCCTGCGCTCTCTTATCAAGATAAGCCTT
>JAAVAG010000078.1 GCA_014804185.1 Lachnospiraceae bacterium | reverse complement strand
TGTTTCCGAAAATCCTCATAGGTGGACATAATGTCCCCCGACCACACAAGCGCGCCGTACCGCTGGCTGCCCGCCCAGGCACAGCGGATCAGATTTACAATGTCCTTCTGCCCCGCAGCCTGCTGCCCCTCGTAAAAGAGACGCGCATACTCACGGGGATATATATTGCCGACGCGGCTCACAGGCCCGGCGTATAAGCGATAATCCTGGTAATCGTAAGTCCCGAATTCCGGTTCGGCCTCATCCAGCCAGAAAGTCCGGATCCCAAGATCCGCATAGTTCTTCCGGCACTTCTCCCAGACGTACTTTCTGGCGCGCGGGTTGGTGGCATCCATAAACACATTGTTTCCGTGGAAGACCATCTGGACGTCGATGCCGGAATTGCTTTTTACCAGCAGTCCCTGCTGCTTCATCTCCTCGTAGTTTTCGCTGCGCCAGTCCACCTGCGGCCATATGGACACCATCACCTGGATGCCCATGTCCTGCACTTCCTTGATCATGGCGGCAGGATCGGGGAAATATTCTTCGTCAAACCGCCAGTCGCCGCAGCGGGGCCAGTGGTAATAATCGATGACCAGGACGTCCACCGGAATTTCTCTCTTTTTATACTCCCGGGCAATCTGCAGCACCTGCTCCTGGCAATAATAGCGAAGCTTGCACTGCCAGAAACCGAGTCCGTACTCCGGCATCATGGGCGCTCTGCCCGTGACCCCGGTATAGGCCGTCAGAATCTGCGCCGGCGTATCCCCCGCCGTGATCCAGTAGTCCATCTGTCCCGTCTCTTCCGCGGTCCACTCGGTGGTATTGCTTCCAAAATGCACCTCTCCCACAGCGGCGTTATTCCATAAAAATCCATAACCCAGGCTGGATATGTAAAACGGGATGCTGGCCTGGGAATTTCTGTGCGCCAGTTCCAGATTGCACCCTTTCAGATCCATGATCTCCTGCTGGTACTGCCCCATCCCATATATTTTTTCCGCCGGGTCGGACACAAAACTGGCCTTCAGGCGGTACCCTCCGCCGGGAAGCGTCCGGAAATGTCTTGCTTTTTTCTGAAGCGCCCCGCCGTTTGGAATCTCCCGCAGCAGGATATCTCCTTTTTGATTGTAAAATGCGATCTGCAGCGACCTTCCCCAGCCGTCTACCCGCAAAGCCGCCCGGATCCCGCCGTTTGTGATGGAAGCTTCCCATTCTCCGATCTCTATCCGGGCATCCCGCCCGGAATACTCCGGCGGCAGAAGCGCCGCGCTCTCCTCCCCGATCTCCCCCAGGAAAACCGCCCTCACCCGCAGGCTGTCCGCGCCCCAAGGCGTCACCATAACGGTCTCCCCGTTTTCCCGGAAAACCAGACTTCCCTCCTGCTCCTCAAAAAATTTCATCATAGTCGTACCTCCCGCTTTTTACATTGCAATCCCCCGCCCGGTGTTGGGCCGCATGGCACAGTATGTGGCATCCGCCACGAAAACCGCCAAAAACAGTGCGCAGAGCAGAAGCCGCCACTTCTTCGGAATCCTTTGAAAAACCTTATCATAAACGGGCAAGAGCAGGCAGACCAGCGCCACGCCTCCCAGTCCGAAGACCACCGCTCCCGCCAGGCAGATTCTCCCGCTTATATTCATAAAATGTCCGCTGTAATCCCACCACCGGATCCCCCAGCGCCGCTCCAGAAAGAAACTGGTCAGATACTCCAGAACGCAGCACAGGGCGGCGGACAGGAAAAATACCCGGATCGGTTTCTTGCGCCAGGGCCGGAAAAGGAAACTCAGCAGAATTCCCCCGGCTCCATAGATGGGAAGATACGGTCCCCGGTAAACACCTCTGTTGATAAAAGCATGCTCCGTAAAAAAGAATAGAACCACTTCCCACGCCCAGCCGATAAAGGCAAGCGCAAAAAACAGGAGAACATAATAATCAAATTGCCGTGACTTGTTTTTCGTATCTGACTTGTTTTTTGTATCTGACTTCTTTTTCGTATCCATATCTGTCAGTATGCCACGATACAACCTGTTTTATCCCTCACGCCTGATCCACACTGTCATCTCATTCTCGCCGCGGTTGCCCCAGACATAATACGGCACCAGCCGCAGCCGCACCGGCGCTTTCCGTCTCTCCGACACCGGCCGGTACAGTCCGCCGCATCCTGCCCGCGCGCCTGTTTTCTCCGGCATCTCCTCCCGGTACCCTTCTGCCCGGATCGCCGTCACCTGCTCTCCGGCCACCGTAAACGTCTCTTCCCCGGCCTTTGCCCCGCAGTCAATGGTGAGCATATGGAGATCGGCCCCGTTGTCCGCCTCCTCCAGACAATAGGTGAGCGGTCCCCTGGTCACCGCCACCCGGCCCACATCTTCCCTGACACGGGAATCCGCCTGGAGAAACTGTATCTCCATGGGGAAATGCAGTTCCAGGCACTCCCCCTCTTCCCATACTTTTGTGATATAGAGATAACCATCCCTGGTTTCCCGTCTGCCGTCCTCCGCACCCTTTATCTCATAGGAACCGCACCAGCCCGGAATCCGCAGCGCCAGCGTATAAGGCTCCTTCCCCGCGGACAGACGGATACGGACATTCCCGTTCCAGGGAAATCCTGATTCCATGCAAAGCCGCACTTCCCGTCCGCCCGCATGGCTGACAATCTCACTGCCCATATAGAGATGGACAAACAGCGTATCCTCCCGACAGGTAAAGGCATAAGCGCCCACACTGCTCACAATTCTGGCCAGATTGGGCGGACAGCATGCACAGCTGAACCACTTCTGCCGGACGGGCCTGACATGAGATTTTCGCTGATCCTGACGGCACGCCTGCGGCACGACCTCCAGTGGATTTACATAAAAGAAGCTTTTGCCGTCCAGCGCCATCCCGCTGAGCACGCAGTTGTACAGCGCACGTTCCATGACGTCGGCATACCCCGAATCCGGACGGATCTCCAGCATTCTCCGCGCCCAGAATACCAGTCCGATGGCGGCGCAGGTCTCCGCATAAGCGGTATCGTTGGGCAGATCATAGGCAAAAGAAAACGCTTCCCCGATATGAGTGCCGCCGATTCCCCCGGTGATATACAGTTTTTTATTCACCACGCTGTTCCAAAGCGTCTCACAGGCCGCATGGAGACTCTCATCCCCGGTAAGCCGCGCCACATCCGCCATACCGCTGTAAAGGTATACCGCGCGCACCGCGTGGCCCACAGCCTCATCCTGCTCCCGCACCGGCAGATGCGCCTGGTGATACTCATAGCGCATATCCTCGGGCTGATTGCGGATGTCGCCGGGATGCTCCCCGTCAAAATAGTAGGGGCGTTTTCCACGCTGATCCACAAAGTATCTGCCAAGCTTCAGATATTTTTCATCTCCCGTGGCCTCATACAGCCGGACCAGTCCCATCTCGGCAATCTCATGTCCCGGATAACCTTTACATTTTCCCTCTTCTTCCCCAAAATATTCCGCGGCAAAATCCGCAAAGCGGCAGGCGGCCCGCAGCAGCTTATCCTTGCCGGTGGCCTGATAATAGGCTGTCGCCCCCTCCAGCAGGTGCCCCATACAGTACAGTTCGTGGTGATCCCGCAGGTTGGTGAAGATTTTATCCTTTCCGTTCAGGATATAATAGGTATCCAGATAACCGTCCTCCTGCTGAGCCGCGCACACCAGATCGATGGCTTCATCCGCAGTCCGTTCCAGCTGCGGGTCCGGGTGCTGGGCCAGAGAATAGGCAACCGCCTCGATCCATTTATAGAAATCGTTGTCCTGAAACACAAACCCGTAGAACTGATCCTCCTCCGGGTGCGCCGGATCCTCCGGCAGCATCTCGAAACCGCGGTAGGTATAAACCGGTTCCCGGAAATTTTCCCCCGCCTCTCTCCGCTCCCGGTTCAGCTTTCCGGCTGCCCGGAAATTGTGCATGCAGTAACTGGGGGCCGCTCCCTCCACCCTGTCGTTTAAAGCGTCCCACTGATAAGGAATCACTTCCTTTCTGACCAGTTCCATCTCCTTTTTCCAGAAAGCATCCGTCACCTTTATTTCCTTTAAAGAAAGCGGTCTGCTAAACTCCTCCTGTCTCATACTCCTCTGCCATCCTTTCTTACTGTCTCTTTCGTCCTGCTCCCTGCGCGTCATGACCGCCCCGCCAGATCTTTCACCACCTCACCGGCGATAAGCAGTCCCGCCACAGAGGGTACAAATGCCGTGCTGCCGGGAATGCTCCTGCGGGATGCGCTTCCACCCATCTCGGATTCCCCGCCAGTTTTCGGCTCCCCGCCGGTCACCGGCTCTCCGTTTCGCCCGCCGGTCACACCCGGATCTTTCGCATCCTCCCGCAAACAGACCGGCGTCTCCTCCGAATATACCACTTTCAGTTCTTTCACCCCGCGTTTTTTCAGTTCCCGCCGCATCACCCTGGCCAGCGGACATACGCTGGTCTGGTAGATATCGGCGATTCTGAAACGGCTGCCGTCCAGCTTGTTCCCGGCTCCCATGCTGCTGATCACGGGCACGTTTTTCCCCTGCGCCCGCATAACAAGTTCAATCTTGGCCGTCACCGTGTCCACCGCATCCACCACATAATCATATTCCTCAAAGGGAAAGTCATCGGCATTTTCCGGCAGAAAAAAGCACCTGCGCACCCGTACATCCGCATCCGGATTGATCTCCCGGATGCGCTCCCGCATCGCGTCCACCTTATACTGCCCGATGGTCTTATGAGTGGCGATGATCTGCCGGTTCAGATTGCTCAGGCACACCCTGTCGCTGTCCGTCAGATCAAACGCGCCCACGCCGCTGCGCGCCAGCGCCTCGCACACATATCCGCCTACGCCGCCTATGCCGAACACGGCCACCCGGGCCCCGGCCAGCCGCTCCATGGCCTCACCGCCCAAAAGCATCCGCGTTCTGGAAAACTGATCCTGCATCATCTTATTCTCTCTCACTCGTATACATTTCCACTCTGCCCCGGATGGCGTCCATCACATCCTCTATGGTCTTGTCTCCCTGATAATAAGCGGACGCTTCCTCCACAACAATATCGGACACCTCCATATGCTGCCAGACAGACACACCGCTGTCATCCACCAGGGTTCGGAGCCTGTCAATCTGCTCCTGCGTCATCGACTCTATGCTGCTCATGGAGCGCGGAAGAGAATACGTATTCTCCACGGTAATAATGCCTCCCGCTTCCGGCAGATAGATGTCATATGTCATCGGCTTCAGGTATTTTTCCAGACGCTGGTCAAATGCCTCCTTTAATACCGGAAATCCTTCCGTATCGCCGATGGCAAACTGCTGCTCTCTCTCCAGCAGAAAACGAATGAATGTCCATGCCCCCTCCTTATGTGTGGATGCTGCATTGATGCTGGGCGCACCATTGTTTCCCTGCACGGCTCTGTATCCCCAGTCCCGCGGATAGCCTATCACCACGGTGTTTTCTCCGTAGTACATCTCCAGATCAGCCAGCGCAAGGGGATTTGAGATGGTTCTGTCATCTGTCATATAGTCTTCTCCCAGTCTGGCCTCCTGCAGATTGATCAGATTCTTTGCAGGGTCATTTCCGTACTTTCCCGCAAAAAGAATGCTTTCTTTCACCTGCTCCAAATCAAAGATCCCGTCTCCCATCCATTGCAGGCACAGCTTCAGCACGCTCACCCGGTCCAAATCCGTTAAAAAGAACGGCACTTTTGATCCTTCCGCAAGCCTGTACATCTCCTGCAGATCCCAACTCGCCGCCCCTTTCGTGACACGGGTATCCGAGATCAGCACTCCCAGTCCAAACGCTTTCTGCAGTGCATAGACGCTGCCGTCCTTTTCATAGGCATACAGCGCGGACTGTACATAGTCCTCTGGGTTCAGATCCCTGCGGATATACGGCATCAGATCCTCCAGATAGCCGTTTGCCACATAATCCTGAAACCATGTCCATGTATTCACCACCAGAAGATCCGATCCCTGTCCCGCCATCAGCTGCGTTTCCAGCCGCAGAACGATATCCTCTATATCCGCCCCTTCTGCTTCCGTCACTTCCACTCTGTATTTGTCGCTGTACTGATTAAATTCCGCCACGTCCGCCATCATTTCGGGCATTATATCGAAACCTGACATGGTGATGACTTCCCTGTCATCTTCTTTCTCCGCAAGGGCGCTTCCGGACAGGAAATAAAGCCCTATTTTTCTCTTGTCCTGATCCCAGGTCGCCAAAATCCCCTGGCTGCTCTCCTCATCAAACCACAGGCTGCTCCCCGGCTCCAGCCCATACTCATAATCCATGATTTTTCTTTCTTTTTCTGTATTTACCGTGCCGGATCCGCTGACAGGAACGGCATACAGTTCCGTGCGGGATCCGCCCAGTATCCACTTTTCGCCGATGACACAGTGCTGGAGTGTGCCGGACTGCGCAATCACCTTGTCCGACTTTACTTCCCACCCTCCGTTTTTCGGAGTAAACGCATACAGAACTCCGTTAGCCGATATTCCGAGGGCATGTTCCTCATCTATATACCGCAGGCACTCCGGATCCGACGCCACCGCAATCGTCTGCTCCACAGTACCGGCGGAAAGATCGATCACCAGAAGCGTCTTGTCGGACTGCACCGCCAACAGCAGTTCTTTCCCCTCCACCGCCATGGCACTGAAAGCTTTATCCGTGACGCCTGCCGCCGTGACAGCCTCTGTCAGGTCCCATGTTTCCTCCTGCTCCAGATTCTCTCCCCGAAAGACATGCAGCGTAAACAGTCTTTTGATATCCTGCTCCGTCACTTCAGCCTGCATTCCCAGAACAGCGATTCCCTCCGGCGTTTTGCACCAGGCCATCTGCTTCTCCTGCGGGATGGATAAAAGCTGCCGGGGCTCCTGATCCGATGGAATCCAATAGACAGCCGTCTCCATTTCGCCCTGGTTCAGCCTTGCTCCGGTCACGTAGATTCCGCCCTCCGCGGCCATACATTTCATATCCAGAAGCTGGTTCTCCATTCCCAGTATATCCATATCCATGGAAACGCTCCGATACCCTGCACGGAGCGTTCCGCTATCCAGGCTCCACTCTCCGTCCGGATCTTCCGGATCTACCGGATTTTCCTGATCTGTCTGACTTTCCTGCTCATCCCGGCTCTCCTGATCCGGCTGTTCATCTTCTTTTCCGCATCCGCTAAAACACATCCCCGCAAACAGGCATATAAGCATCAGCAGACATATAACCTCTCTGTTCTTCCCATTATTTTTTCTCATCTTTCCTCCACGCTCTCTCCCATGTAACATATAGTATTTTCCCACCTGCCCGCCGCAGACAAATCCGGCGGATACATTTTTATTGTATCCGCCGTCTTCATTCATGTCAACGCCGTAAGTGACAATCTCATTTCTCAAAAGGAAACAAAAGACAGCCCCTCCTCCGTCAGCCGATATACCTTATCACAGACCTCACTGATATACTTCCGGTCATGAGAGATACTGATAATGGCCCCCGGAAATTCCGCCAGCATCTTTCGGATCACCGGTGCTGAGAGAGCGGAAAAATTTCTGGTGGGTTCGTCCAGTATCAGCACGTTTGCTCCCGTCAGACTCATTTTCAGCAGCAGCACCTTTGCTTTCTGCCCGCCCGACAGTTCCGCAATAGAGTGATCCATCTCGTCCGCCGTATATTTCAGAGATCCCAGATAAGTTCTGATCCGTGTCTGCTCTTCTTTCTCTCCCGACAGGGAGAGATATTCCACCGGCGTCATCTCAGTCTGCAGCAGATCCTCGTAATTCTGCGGCATATATGCCGCGCGGATGTCGCCTCTGCCCAGAAGCGTCTCTGCCATCAGCCGCAGCAGCGCGGTCTTTCCCGCGCCGTTTTTGCCGATGATGCAGATCTTCTCCGGCCCCCGGATCCGCAGAAAAACATCTCTTGCGAGAATCCTGACACCGTCCGGCGCACGCAGCGATTCCAGGGAAAGTTCCAGAACCGTTTTGCCCGCCGGAACGGAGGAATCCCGGTCTCCGATTTTAAAGAAAATGGCCGATTCTTCCTCCGGCATCTGTGTCATTTCGGCATCCTCCCGCTGGAAACGGTGCTCCAGGCTTTTGACCGCTTTCATCTTCTTTTTCAGAAGTCTGCCCTTGGCGTCACGGTCTGCTTTTGAAATATTGTCCAGCCGGGAGGCTACGCTCTGCTCGATCCTGCGCAGTTTTTCATCCCGGATTTCTTTCTCCCTTTTCTCGTCGGCGGCGCATCTGGCCTGCTTTTCAAACCTGCTCTCCCGCTCCTGCAGATACCTGGTATAGGGCACATGCGCCACCGTATGTCTGCAGACGGTTTTCCGCCTGATCTGTTCTATATGAATGACCATATTGGCCGTGTGCTCGATCAGTGTCTCATCGTGGGAGATAAACAGGACGATTTCCGGCCAGTCCAGAATCAGTTCTTCCAGCCATTCCAGTGTCTCGATATCAAGATCATTGGACGGTTCGTCCAACAGAAGCGCCGTCGGCTGTCCCATCAGCAGCCGCATCATCTGCGCCTTGACCTTTTCCCCTCCTGACAAAGTTCCCATCACCTGTTCACTGTAGAAAAAATCCCGGGAAACATGGAACCTTTTTGCGAGAGTTCCCAGTTCCCTCGGTGTCTGCTCGTAAAATACGGGCTGCGCCGCAAAAAATTCATAGAGCGTCTTTTGCCGCTCCTCCTCCGGCAGTTCCTGCGGCAGATAGGCCATCCGCTCTGAGGCGGTGATCCGCTCTCCTTTTGCATCCGCATACGCTTCGATCAGTTCCGGATCATAGAGCCATTTCAGCAGCGTGGATTTGCCATTGCCCTCCTCCCCGATGATCACGGCCTTGTCTCCCCGGCCCAGGGCACAGGAAAAATCCTGCAAAATAACGCGGTAATCCTTTTTATGGGTAATACTCAAATTTTTGATCTGTAACATAAGGCTCCTTTCAGCCGAGAGCAGACCAACGCTCCTGGGAAGCCTGTATTCTGTCATAAAAGGGGAAACTGTCATGAACGACCAGAGCCCTCCGGGCGCATGTCCCGCCCGGAAATATGGCACAGAAAAAAGGCTTCGGAAATTATAGCGGTAATCTGAGTCGGCATACACAAACAAACCTGTCTGACAGGTTTCCCTCCGCAATGTCTGCTTCATCAAATCCTATTACCGAATATTCATTCCTCCACCTTTTACCCTGGGGTATCTTTCTTTCGATTGTGTTTTCTATTCTATCACATTGGTTTTTCTGTGGCAAGCAGTTTTGTGGTCTTTTCGATAAGTTTTTGATAGACCCATTTTACAAGCCACGGTTCTTTTGGCACTTTCAGGGCGTCCTCAAAGGACCACCATTTCACCGCCTGATTTTCCGCTTCGTTTACAATCAGCGTCTCGGCCTCATCCGCTTCGGCCAGATAAGTGACGTTCAGATGCAGATGCCCCGGCACATAAACCCCCTTTTTTACATGACCGTCCACGGTCAGAATTTCCAGACTGAAAATCTGGCCGCTCACCAGGGCGGCATTTCGCACGCCTGTTTCCTCCTGCAGTTCCCGCAGGGCCACCTGGCGCAGATCCTCCGAACCGTCCGCATGTCCGCCGATCCATGACCAGGAATCATAGATATTATGATACACCATCAGCGTTTTTGTGCGTTCTTTATTTACGGTCCAGGCGGAAGCGGTAAAATGGGCGGTCTGATCTTCCCTCTCCAGACAGCGGGCATTGTGCGTCATATATTGAATCATCCGTTCTTTGTCGCACGCTTCCTGTTCATTTACGGGCCTGTAATCCTTTATCTCCTGCAGTAAACTCATGTTTCCCTTCTCTCCTCAATGCTGATTTCTCTTGTTTTCAACTATGTAAAAGACGTCAAAGGACACCGTGTTCGGATTCAGATCTGATGCAGTCCTTTATCCGCATAATAATCTGACCGGGGCAGCCATTCCATAAAATTCCTCAGTTCCAAGTCCCAGAATGCAAATTCATGTCCATATCCCGGCAGATCATCAAAGCGATGGGAAATCCCGGCCTCATTCAGCGCCTGATGCAGCCAGCTTACGTCATTATACAAAAAATCATTCTGTCCCACACACAGGAATATATCCGGAAGCCGTTTTCCCCGCGCTCCCAGAATCAGGTCCTCCGGTTCCACAGGTTCCGGAATACCATGGCTTTCCCTGATACCGCTGATATGTGCGGCGGGAGAAAAAATACCTGCCGCCCGATATTGTCCGGGCGCAGTCAAAGCATGCAGCAAAGCGCCATAACCGCCCATGGAATACCCGCAGATATAAGTATCCTCCATTCGTTCGGAAACAGGAAAGTTTGCACAAAGAAACTCCGGGAGTTCTTCCTGAACAAAAGCAAAAAAGTTTTCTCCGTATGCATCCGCATTCAGATAGCAGGTATTGCCCACAGACATGGAGACTGCCGCGATCCGATGTTCTTCGGAATAACGCTGCGCGGATGTATACCGCATCCAGCATTCCGCATCATTCCCATGGCCGTGAAGCAGATACAGAACCGGATATTTCGCCTTTACTTTATGACTGTGATCCTTTCCCGAACCCAGATCACACGAACTGATCGTAGGGAGCACAAGGTCAATATTTACCGGATATCCTAACGTGTAAGACATAAAATTTATTTTTATCTGAGCCATCCTATCCCTCCTGTTTCACGCGGTTTTCTCACCGCGGCCAGCGCTCTTTTCTTTCCATCAGCTTTCCAAAAGCCACATGCGGCTCTGTCTGATACCAGTAAGCCACGGTGGCCACATCATCCTGACGTTCGAACAGGCCGCCGTGGTACACGCCGATCTGCTGAATCGTGACCCGCAAATCCTCTTCAAACAAGATCGGATCCGGAATATGCCAGCGGTAAAAGCTCCTCTGCGGCATCTGGTCATCGTTATGGTAATCATTGTGCAGGAACGTGTCATGGCTGGAGTAATAGGGATATCCCATATAGGGCGTACAGTAGGTGTTTTCCACTGTGTGTCCGTCCACCTGGGTGGCAAAACTCCATGCGCCTCCGAAATAATCCTCTGTCCCGGTGCCGCATATGGTGGGATACTGCTCATCCCCGTCCAGATAAAACTTGATTTCCCCCTCACCGTACCAGTATCGCTCCAATGTCGTCAAAGCCATATAAGTACCTACATAATGTCCTCTGCCTTTTACGCCGTCTAAAATCACATAGTCCTGCCCTTTCTGCGTCAGGCGCTGCCGCCGCCACTGCGCATGAAAATAGCCCACATCCTGTACGGCTTCTTCCGTTAAGCAGTAATCCACCTGATAAAAGAAAGCGCCTATATCCTCATCACACTGATTTTCCAGGGTAATTTTTGCCTTTTTACAAAAGGGCATGGGAAAATAAGAGTTAAATCCCCGGGTGGGATTCACCGCTATAGGAACGGAATTCACCGGATAGGACACCCCGAAACCGCAGCAGAAAAAATCCCCCAGCGGGCTTTCCACAGACGGAGTTTCTTCATCGTCCCAGTACATGCGCAGCACCAGGTCCCGGAGGATGTAACGGTTGCGGTCGCTGGTCCGGTCCGTCACCGTCATCCAGATATGCCGGATCTCTCCCGGCCCCTCTATCTCCGCCAGCGTCACCGTCTCCCCCGCCGCAACCCTGGGAATACAGGGGGAGCCTTTTCGGGAGGGGCCCAGTTCACTGGCCGCCATCCCGCCTTTTCCTTTCTCCCCCGTCCTGTTTTCCCAGTTTATGCTCCTGCTCTTCCCGCTCTTAAGCAGGGACAGATTCGACATACCCATCAGATCATACATTTCGCGTTTCCTCTTTCGTCTGTGCCTGCTGCTCTCCCAGCACCGGCGCTTTAATGTCCAGCGCCCCGTTTTCCACGAAGAAGCCGAACCGTCCCGGCTTCTGATCATACATGCGGAAACTGAATGCCAGATCCCGGTTCACATATAACAGGCCGATGGTATCCTGCACATAGAGTTCGATCTCCACATCCTCCCTCTCCCGCAGTTTGAGGGGCCTCTCCATCTCCACCGCGTAAGGGAACATCTTGCCGCCCTCCTCATTCATCCGCAGCCCCGAGCGAAACTGAATGCGCCTGTGCCACGGCTCAAAGGCCAGATAATACCCCTCCGCCATATCCTCGTCCACATGCAGGGCAATGCCGAATACCGCGTTTTCCCCATGATACTGCAGCTTTGTTTTCATACAGCATATCTCCGGGATCTCCCCGCCCAGCACGCAGGAATACCCGTCCTCCCAGCGGCAGGAAGCGCCCTCTTTTAAAGCCGCCCATTCTCCCGTCAGGGGCTGCAGTTTCATTCCGCCATATTCCGCAAAAGCCCCGGAGACACTTTCAATGGGACATACGCCCAGAGAGCCGTCCTCATGCTGAACGATCCTGTGCACGATAATGGAACCACCCCAGTTCCATGACCGATAATTTCTGCCGTAATCCTTTGCAGGGTCAAACTTCCATCCGTCTTCCCCTCTGGTAGGATTCCATCCGTAGACATAATGGTTCTTCCCGTCAAACCCGGTCTTGGCGGCATAAAAGGCCCTCCCGTCAAAGGTATCCACCGCAGGCGTCAGCCACGGGCCGTTCAGTGAGCGGGCCATTCTGTAATACGTACAGAACCCGTCCGTATAATTGGAATACACCAGATAATACCAGTCCCCCATCCGGAACAGATCCGGACACTCGTTTGCCGCCTGGTTCTTCCGGGGCGCATAGAGCGGTTTTCTGTATTCCCACCGGGACAGATCGTCCGAGGCGCACAGTGCTACGCAGCCGTTCCGCTCCGTGGGAGCATTTTCGCGAGCCGCCAGCAGCATCCACCACTTTTTCTCCTCCTCATTCCAGAACACAAAGGGATCTCTCCAGTCGGAGGTCTTATAGATCACGCCGTCCGCGCCGAACTTATCCTCCGGAATATCCCTCCAGTGTTCCAGATCCGTGCTCACCGCATGCCTGACCCACTGGGCGGGAGGATTGGCGTCAAAGGTGCAGTAAAACAGATGATAGGTCTCCCCCACCCGGATCACGGAGCCGGTTCCGCCGTGAATCCCGGTGGGCAGTTCCGTATAATACCTGTTGTCCGTGGTGCTGATCCTGTGCCACCCATATACAACCCGTTCCCTGGGTGCGTCGGGATTCCAGTTTTTCAGATAAAAATTATCAAACCGTCTCTCTTTTTCGTTATAAAACGGAATCACATCCCCCGTTTTAGCATACTCCGGGGTATAAAACAAATTTTTTCCATTATCCATAACTCGCTGCCTCTTCCTGGATTCTTATACCATCAGATCATATTTCACCACATCCATCGCCACGCTGCCGTCGGCAAAAAACGAAATCCCGTCGGCCGCCTGATCCGTATAAAAGGTGATGGTGAGCACATGTTCCCCGTCGTTTACAAATACCTCCGCGCTGAAGCGGTCCAGGATAATCCGCAGTTTCACCCTGCCGCCCTGATCCCTGACCTGGCTTCTCCGCTGATGGATGATGGCCCTGCGGGATCCCGAGAACTTTCTGTCCACCTTTACAATGGCTTCATGGGGACGGAAACTCACCGCCGTATGGCAGATTTCGTTCTGGGCAAAGCGCACTGCAAACTTCTCATATATGTTTTCCACATCCCCCGGACGGATCTCGAGCTCCATATCGATCTTCCTTCCGCTGATCCCGTCCAGCCGAATCACCGTATCCGCAAAAGCGACGTTTCTGTGCTCCGTCTTAGGCCCCCACAGGCTTTCCAGTTCCCGCACCGGCGTCTGTATCAGTCTGCCGTCCCTTATGGAAAGTTCCCGGGGCAGAGTCATCTGTCCGGTCCAGACGCCCTTGGGCTTATGCGCATTGCAGGTATCCCAGTTCTGCATCCACCCCACCATGATCCGCCTGCCGTCCGGCGCCAGCGTGGTCTGGGGCGCATAAAAATCGATCCCATAGTCGATGGCCTGGTCATACTCCGGTATAAAAACATTTTTCTCTCTGTCAAGGGTTCCGATCTGGCACACGGTTCCGTTCCCGTTGTGATACTCAAATCCTTTTGGCATCATATCCGTGGGGCTGATAAGCAGGACCGCTTTGCCGTCCAGTTCAAAGAAATCCGGACACTCCCACATCTCCCCGAACCGTCCCCTGCTCTCCACAAGCACGGACAGAAATTTCCAGTGAAAGCCGTCCTCGCTGGCATACAGCAGGATTCTGCCATCCCGCCCAGGCGTACAGTTTCCCACCACGCATCGATAAGTCCCGTCCGTCTCCCGCCATATTTTGGGGTCCCGGAAGTCATATCTGCTTGCGCCTGCGGGCAGATCCTTTTCTGTCAACACAGGATTGCCCGGGTATTTCTCATATTCCGTCCCGTCCCCTACGGCAATACACTGGGTCTGCACTTCTTTGAAGCCGCCGTCCGCCTGAGGCTCTTTCACCACGCCGGTGTACATAAGCATCTGGCGTCCGTCGGGCAGTTCCACCGCGCTGCCGGAAAAGACTCCGTTCCTGTCATAGGGCATATCCGGCGCCATAACCGCCGGGAGATATTCCCAGTGCAGAAGATCCCTGCTCACCGCATGGCCCCAGTGCATGGGACCCCAGACCACCTCATAGGGGTTGTACTGATAAAACAAATGATATTTTCCATTATAATAAGAAAATCCGTTGGGATCGTTCATCCAGCCCACACGCGGAGAGAGGTGAAAGGCCGGTCGCTCGCCCTCCCCGATCTTTTTCTCTGTGATTTCTTCATAATTTCTGGCTTCCCGCAAAGTCTGACTTACCATAATTCTTCCTCCAAAATCAAATTTACTTGCTTTCTTATATAAAATCGGCTACCATATATAATGTTACCTGAAACCGGATATTTTTCAAGGAGTTTTCCATGAAGACCAAAGTAACTGTCCAGGACATTGCGGATTGTCTGCATCTGTCCCGCATTACCGTGTCGAAAGCACTGAATAATTCCCCCAATGTTTCTGAGGAGACCAGAGAAATGGTTCTGAGAAAGGCCAGGGAAATGAATTATAAATCTGTTCCTTACAGCGCTCTGTCTGACGAGCCCCCCGACACAGGACAGAGCAAAAGTTTTGCCTTTGTCATGCAGATGAATCCGGATGCCTTTCATATCGGCTCCGGCATCATGGCGCAGTTGGAGCAGGAGATCCGCAAAAAAGGCTACTCTCTTACGCTTCATACCATCACGGAACAGGATATCTCTTCCATGTCCCTGCCCGCCAATCTGAACGAAAACAAGGTGGCAGCTGCCATCTGTCTGGAGATGTTCCACCCGGAATACAGCAGGCTGATCTGCTCCCTAGGCATACCGGTTCTGTTTATCGATGCCTGTGTCCATTTCCGTTCCCTGCGTCCACGCAGCGACCTGCTACTGATGGAAAACCGTTCCAGCGTACATAAAATGCTTACCGCCGTCTACGAAAAGCATCCTTTTTCCACTATGGGCTTTGTGGGCGATATCGATCACTGTCTGAGTTTCCGCGAGCGCTATGAGGGCTTTCTTCTTGCTGCCGTCTCCTGTGGCATCGAAACACAGCCTTATCACATGATCGCGCCGGACCGTCACTATGGGGAACCGGGATGGATGCTGCGGCAGCTTCAGAATATGGAAAAACTGCCGGATCTTTTTTGCTGTGCAAACGACGCTCTGGCCCAGATGCTGATACAGAATCTGAGAGACTTCGGCCGCCGGGTCCCCGAGGATGTGATGGTGTGCGGTTTCGACGGCATTTCCTTTATGAACCCCGCCATGAACTGCCTGACCACAGTGAACATTCCCTGCAGGGAACTGGGCGCATGCGCGGCCCGGCTGCTCTTTCAGCGGATGCCAGTTCCGGACAAAATCCATACTGTCACTTACGTGGAGACAGAGATCTGCCTGCGAAACACCACGCGATAACAGCATGCGCTCTTAACTTCTGAAAGTACCCCGGTACACAATCTCCGTTTCCACATAAACCACTCTTCTGGATCTCTCCGGATCGGTCATGCGCTGCAGCAGACAGTCCACCGCACTTCTGCTGAGCCCTTTCCGATCCACATGGACGGTTGTCAGCGGCGGTCTCACCTCCTCTGCTTCTGCGATATCGTCAAAGGACACAATCTTTACATCCTCCGGAATCCGTATCCCCCTCTCCTGCAGCGTCTGCATCAGGCTGATGGCAATGCCGTCGTTGGCCGCCACAAAACCGTCCGGCATACAGGGCATGTTTTTCAGGCGTTTCCACAACTCCTGTCCGTTAAAATATCTTCCTCCGTCCGCAAAGGTGATACAGATATTTTTATCCACCGGAATTCCGCTTTCTGCCAGCGCCGCACAGTAACCCTGATACCGCTCATAAAATCCCCGGCAGTGCACATAATCTCCCACAAACCCGATGCTGCGGCATCCTTTTTCAATCATGCGCTTTACAAGGACGCCGACCGGATATGCGCAGTCCATCATCACTACATCATATCTGCCGTCCACGGACCACAAATCATGGCAGAACTCCAGAAACACAATGGCAGCCGGATACCGGATCAGCTTTTTGATAAAATCTTTGTCAAATATTTCCATGCAGACAATGCCGTCCACCTGATGTCTGGCAATCACATCGGGAATTCTCCTCTCCCGCAGTTCCTCCGGCGTAATGCCGTAATACTGAAGGATATATCCTCTGGCCTCCACATCCCGCTGGATTTCATTGACCAGATATGGGAAAAAACCGGCTGCGGAAACCCCCTCCCGGCACAACAGCAGGATCGTCTTTACCTCGGGCTCTTCCCCGGCATGCTCACCCATACCCTTGTAATTTTTTTCTCTGACCAGCCCAAGCACACGTTCTCTGACTTTGGGCGACCCCTTATACCGGCCGTTCAGAATCTTGGACACGGTATTTCTGGATATGCCCGCTAGATCGGCGATGTCCTGCAGCGTCACTTTTTCCCTGATATCCATCTTCTTTCCCTGCTCTGCCTGTTTTCAGTTCTCCGGAGTCCTGATGCTGATATTGCCAAACTGCGCCTCCGTATTGTTTGCAAAAAATGCCAGGTGCGCTCCGTCCACCGATTTGTAAATACGATTGCTCAGCGCTTTCGTATCATCGATATACAGGACAACAATCTCATTTTCCATAACCAGTTTCACGCGGTATTCCCGGCCCGGCTCAAACACAAAGTCTGTTTTGATCAGCGGCTCCACATACGCCATGCGGGAGAGCACACAGCCTTCATAGTGAATACAGTTATTTTTACTGTCCAGCACCAGTCCGGTATATTTTCCATAGTCCTCGCCCGGTCCGAAGGCAAAACCCGCATATCCCCCTTCCTCCAGGGAAACGGTGCACTCCAGCAGCATAGTGGGTGCACGCATGCCAAGATCCGCCACGGCCACCTCGTCCTTGTCTGCTGACAGGTGCCAGGAACCGTCCTCCTCACGGACGTCTCCGGAGGTCTGTTTTACCTCCACAGTCCTATCCTGCGCAAAGTATTCCTGCAGCCCGGAGGGCTCCTTTACTCCCAGGGTCCCGTCCTCTTTCTGCACCAGTTCATGAATCAGCATGCTTCCGGCCCAGTTGTAGGTTCCAGCGTCTTTCGGTTCCCACTTTCTGCCGATCCATCCGCACAAATATCTGGTTCCGTCAAGCTGCGCGGTTTTGGCCGCGTAGAAGCAGAAACCCGTGCCGTCCAGCACATTGTTCTCCGGCTCCGCAAAGGGACCGTAAATAGAATCGCCGATGGCATAATAGGTCACACAGTCCCAGCTGTAAAACAGATAGTACTTGTCTCCCATTTTAAACAGATCCGGACACTCCAGCATGTACTGCTTATTCGGCGCATACAGCGGATCGCAGAGTTTCCAGCTTTTAAGATCTTCCGAAGTGTATCTCGCCACCACGCCGCCCAGCTTTTCCTCCCGGGCCGCAATCAGCAGCCAGTAGCACTGTTCCTCCTCATTCCAGAACACAAAGGGATCCCGGAAATCGTCGCCGGAATAATTGTCCGCCGCGTAGAACGTGTCCTCGGGAATCTTCGTCCAGGTCACATTGTCCTGGCTGACCGCGTGCATGACGCACTCCTTATCCAGCCCCTGCTCGGGAAAGGAATCATTGTGCCCGGTATAGAAGCAGTGGTAGATCCCGTCCTGATCTTTCACCACGCTCCCTGTTCCGATAGCCAGATCCGGCTCTCCCACCGCTCCATAGGGAACCGCCAGACCGTCGTCGCTGTACTCATAAAAATTGGACGTGGAAAACTTATGTATAGGGTGATAACCAATCCCGTTGTGATCCGTATCATACAGATAATACAGCTGCAGCACATCCCCATCCGCCATGGGCATCACGTCTCCCACCCAGGCATTTTCCGAGGTGGGGTACAGGCGGTAAGGAACACTCTCATATGGCTCCATATCCTCTTCCCCGCTTTCTGTCTTTGATGTCTCTCCGCCAGGCGTCCGGGATTCCTCCTGCCGGTTTTCTGTCCCTTCCGTTTCCTCCTGCCCCGCTCCCGGCTGCTTCTCTCCTGAATCAGGAGTGGCCTCCTGCCCGGAACAGCCGACGGCTGTCACAAGGCAGAAAGCCAGAAATATAGAAAAAATCTTCTTTTTCATCATTTCCTGATCTCCAACTGATTTACTGGCCTAATGTGATCGTAGCGCCCTCTCTGATCTGCTCGTCGGCAGTGGTAGCAAATGTGCTCACAGGCGTTCCTTCTATCATGCCGGAGCGGAGGGTCCAGTTTGCATCCCAGAATTTCTCGATACCAATGGGTGCAAAATAAATATGAGAAGCCAGCGTATTCATCAGATCCACATCCTCCTGTCCGTACTTAGCAACATTGTTGCTGGTATTCAACTCGTGCTGCATCTCGTAAGCCATCCTTGCAAATACAGCCGCTCCCTCAGGGTTGGCGCTGGTCACAGGGATCGAAAAGCCGGTCAGGGCGCCGCCGCAGTCATACTTCTGGCCGGAGGGGCCGGTGGGAAGGGGCGCCCAGTCGATCTCATAGTCGCACTCATATGCCGTAATCGCCGCAAAGCCGTACTCACATGTCATGGCCAGTTTGCCGCTCTTGAAATCACTGATAAACTTATCATCATTGGGAACATGAATGAATTTATCTGTAAAATAACCGTCCTGCAGGAATGTAAAGGTCTCAATTGCCTGAGGGGTCGTATAATTGCTGACCACTCCATCCGGTGCACCATAGTTGATGGTTGCTACGCCGTTTGCCGCCAGCATCTGTACATAAAAAGAATCCCACCAATCGAAACCGTATATATCATTGTTTCCATCGCCGTCGGTATCGCCGGTCATGGCCATCGCCACCTCACGGAACGTATCCCAAGTCCAATTACCCTCCTCAAAGTACTCCCTGGGCGTCTTTTGACCATACTGCTGGAACAGAGTCTTGTTGTAGGAAATTACCACAGGCGATGCGTCCGCACCGGCCGCATATGATTTTCCGTTGAAAGTGAAAGCCTTGGTAACACTATCATACCAGAATCCATCGTTCAGGTCGATATACTGGGAAATATCCTGCACGATATTCTTAGCCCCGTAGGTAGGGAAATTCTGGTCATGAGCCTGCACCAGGTCGCACACCTCTCCGGCGTTCACCTTGCTGATAACCGTACCCATCTGCTCTGCCCAGCCCACACCGATGACCTCCACGGTTCCGCCGTATTTTTCCTCAAATGCCGCCTTGGTGCTCCACACCAGATCAAAAGCGTTCGGATTTTCCTGCAGCGTATTGTTCCAACTCTCCTCGGTGGTATGCCACACGATAACCAGATCCGCATTCTCCAGGCTGTCCGGCAGAGCGCTCTTTACTTCCTCTCCGCCTTCATTGTCTCCGGTGTTTCCGTCTTCCCCGCCCTGATTGCCGGCGTTTTCGGCGTCCCCGCCCGCGTTGTTTTCCACGGTGTTGCCGTCATTTTTGTCTTTGTCCTGATCCGCCGAATCTCCGCATGCTGCCAGGGAAACGGTGCAGATCAGCGCCATTGCCAGTGCCAAAAACTTCTTTTTCATACTTCTCTCTCCTTTTTCTCTTTTCTTATTTGATTCCTATATGTTCAATGCTGTCTGCCAGCTTTCTCTGGGCTACAACATACAGCAAAAACATCGGCAGTATAGTGATCAGACACCCCGCCTGGATCCTTGTCTGGACACGGATGGGATCTGTAGTGGTCTGTCCGCCGATTACCGCAGCCAGATCCACGCGCAGGGACGACAAAGCTACGATCAGTGTCCTCCGGGTGGTTCCCAGCAGCTGCTTGGACAGGTAATAATCGTTGAAATGCCATACGAACGAAAACAGGAACACTGTCACGATGGCGTTTCTCGCATTGGGGAGCATAATATACAAGAACGTCTTCAGCGGGCCGCTGCCGTCCACATAGGCCGATTCCTCCAGTGCCGCGGACATCCCCTCAAAAAACTGTTTGAAAATGTATATGTAAAGCCCCGAACGAATTCCGGCGCCCAGCGCGGAGGGAATAAAGAACGCCAGGTTTTTTCCCACCAGATTGACGGCCATTTCCTTTCCCGTGATCGCTGAGAGCAGCGACATGATGCCCGCCGGATCGAAATACCTCATATTCATGTAGTAGGGCAGGATGATTGTCTGCGTCGGCACGATCAGGGTCAGGATCACGCAGGCAAAAAACAGATTCTTGCCCGGAAACTTGTATCTGGCAAATCCGTACCCCGCCAGCGCGCAGGAGATCACGTCCAGCACGGCGCATCCCAGTCCGATCTGCAGGCTTCCCCACAGGGCATCCACATATTTCATAGTCTTAAAGGCATCTATAAAGCCCGTAGCCGACAGATGCTTGGGAATCCATATGACACTGGGGTCATAGGAATCCACCGGAGCCTTGATGGAAGCACTGATCATATAGAGGACCGGATAGAGCAACTGGTACGCCAGCAAAATCAGGATCGCGTATTTCATAATGTTCCAAAACCATTTTCCGGTTTTGAACCGATACAGAATCTTATTTTTCATACTCTTCCTCCTCCTAATCCTCCGGATGCACGATAAAGCGCTTCATTACCAGATACAGGATCACCAGCACCGCCATAATCATAAGGAAGTACAGAATGGACAGCGCACTGGAGTAACCGAAACGCACGCTATTAAACGCCGTGTTGTAAATCATCTGGATGATCGAATTTCCGAAATCCGAAAAAATGTCGATCACGCTGTATACCACATTCAGCAGGATCATAGGCGTCAGCATGGGCAGCGTAATCTTAAAAAACTGCTCCAGCGCATTGGCTCCCTCGATCTCCGCCGCCTCGTACACATAGGATGGAATATTGTGAAGCCCCGCCAGAAACAACAGGATCTGCACGCCCGACCTCCACGTCAGGTCAAAAATCTTACTGATCACATTGTTGATAAATTCGATCATATTCATGGGCAGCCCCATGGCGGAGAACACGCCTGTCAGTCCGCCGCCCGAAAACAGATACACGGTTTCCGCACCCTTTACTCCCGTGGAGAACACATCCTGCTTCATAATATCCATCAGCACGCCCGAGCCGATAATAACCGGCAGAAACGCGATGGCTCTCATGGTGGTCCGGCCCGGATATTCTTTTTTCAAAAGCAGTGCAAAACAGACACTGTACACCAGGATCAGCGGCACCGTGATCAGATCTTTCAGGGAATTTGCGCACTGAATCAGAAAATCTGTGTCGCGGAACAGGGCGTAGGAGAAATTATCCATCCCGATCCATGTACCGACCATTCCCTGCGGTGTGGTCTCCAGTTCCTGAAACGCATACAGGCAGGACTGCACGAAAGGAACCGCGAAAAAGGAGAGAAAACCCAGCAGCCATGGAGTGATAAACAGGAACCCGTAAACTTTCTTTTTCCGATAATAGGGCATCTTCTTTTTCATTTACTTAGCTCCTTTCCTGACAAATCCCATGGCCGGAACAGTCACACCTTCCACGGTCACAGCCTGATCCGAATAATTGACATACACAACTGTACCGTCCTGATAAACCGTCGCATAAACCTGATCATGCACTTTCCGGTGCTGTGTCATCCTCTGACCGCTTACGCCGTCCAGCGCCCCAAGTTCCTCCATCAGTTCCTGTATAAATTCCCGCCAGCTTGCATAAGCCACGGAGTAATATTTCTGATAATCCGTATCCTGCAGGATACTTGCATCCTCCGTCATCAGCAGGAATGTAGGACTGACGCCGTATTCTATGCTCCTTAAAACCATTTCCCGGACATTTCCGCTCATATTCACCGGCTCACTGTAAAGCGCTGCGGAGCCGCCCGCCACCATTTGATAAAAAGGAATGGACTCATCCTCCACATCAAACCGGCTTGCGTACACGGGAACCTCCGTAATCACATCCGCATAGGGAAACGCATAGGCATATGCTCCCTGCAGAAGCAGCGCGTCCGCGGACCCGGAAACAGTGCTCAGCGCGTTCTCCCAGTACTGTCCCGTCTCATTTTCAGAGATACTCTCCGACCTGTAGTCGGCATAGACGCTGTCGCTGATGCCGGTCAGCCCCAGTCTGTTTACATCCTTTTTCCGGGCGTCTGAGGACAGAGATTCCAGAATGTCCTCCATATATTTGGGGGATACCAGATAATATGGATTCTGATCGGTATCCTTGCTGCCTGTGGTCAGTTTATAATCGTACTGCGCCGCCGCGGACCTGGATACATTTCTCACCCCCGACACGGAACTGTAGCCGTTTCCCGACTTACGGATCACCACGGGATTGTAAACAGGATAAAACGGGATTCCCAGCCTCTCCAGGGCTTCCGCCATTTTCCGGTATCCGTTCCCTCCGCCCAGCGCACTGTCATAAGTCAGTTTGGTGGGAAGTTTGTTTTTGGAACCACCCTTTTCCGTATAATACATACTGATCTGGAAAGAGTTCCCGGATGTCTGCTCCAGCGCCGCAGCCGTCTGGCTCACCGCGCTGAATGTGCTCAGCGCCTCCACCGCGTGATAGGGAACTCCCAGCAGGGTCTTGCGCACTACCACGCCGCCCAAAAATGTCAGGCCTACCCGCTTCTGCTCCTGGGTTGTTTCCGCCTGCATCCCTTTTTCCTCGATCAGATACTGACGGTAACGGGCTGCCATTTCACTGTAGCCTGCACCTTTTTCCAAGAAGAAATAAGACACTTCATAATATGGGAAACGGTTGTGCTGGGGCGAGACCATAATCGTGGTCTCTTCCTTATCACTGTTCGCCAGCAGTGTATTGTTCTCGCTCTCAATAAACAGGACATCGCTGTACACCGCATTGTTGGAGGTAAGTTTCCGGGCCACTTCCGCCCTGATCTCCGCTTGATACTCTCCCTCCGTGATAACCGCCAGAAGCGCGTCGTCGTTTTTGCGGATTCCCCAGATCGGCATGGTGGCATCCTGTGTGACCAGCGTGGTGTTCTGCAGATTCAGCGCCAGGTTCCTGCCGTATACTTTCTGGGAATAGGACTGATAAGTCTGTTTCTGATTGTTGTAATAAATCAGCGCGCCGCAGCCGTCGGGAACAACCATATACCCCGTATCCTCCAGGGAACCCGCCCCGAAGTAAGGGAGCAGTGTGACGCTTGCCACCTGCAGTTTTCCGTGCTGCTGTATCTTCTCGCCCAGTACCCTGGCCACAAAGCGGTCGTCCTGCAGACCGAAAAAGCACGGAATCTCAAATCCCTGTTTGCCGAATTTAAAATTGACACTCACGCCGTTATCCCGGTATTCATACGCGTACGTTTTTTCCTGCACCGCCCCCGCATAACTGTTGATCGTGAAATAATTGCTCTGATCGTCCACATAGTTGATATCCAGCAGGGACTGCACCAGCGTCTTGTTCTGACCGAAAGCGATGGAATCCTCGGCGGCGTTCTCCGGATTGCTTCTCCACTCTGTCCCCGTTTTTTTGTCCTTTACGATAATCTGAACCAGGGACGGTTCAAAATAAAGTTCCAAATATTCGTTTTCCGCAGCTTTCTGCCATCCCGCCTGGACTGCCTCCGTCTTCTCCGGCGTCCAGGTTATTTCTTCCTCTTCCGCTGTCTGGGAAGCCGTATTCAGAAACAAAACCAGCCCGGCAAAAAGAGCGAATACGGCCAGATAAACTATGCACTTGACAAGAATTTTCCATTTTTTCTTTTTCATCCCAGGCACCCCCTAACTGACGCGGAACATGATCTCCCTGAATATCGTGACCACAAAGCCGTACAAATCCGTTGCCAGACTTCCCACCAGCATGATCAGAAATAACAGGACGAGCATAATGCATATTGTGCAGAAGCAGCTGAAAATATTTTTGGTAAATCCGTACTCATGCATGACCATCAGGCCGATAAACAGGATCACCAGGCTCCAGGCCGCTCCAAGTATACTGACGTAGTCCCCGAAGGGCTCCTCTTTTACCAGTACATTGCTCAGAAGCACAGATCCGATATTGCCCAGCATATACGGAATACAGCAGTATGCCGTATAGATCCAGATATCCCGGAATCTTCCCGTGCCGTTCATCAGGATACTGACTACCCAGTTGGAGATAACGAACAGC
>JAAVAG010000077.1 GCA_014804185.1 Lachnospiraceae bacterium | reverse complement strand
TATATACATTATACAGTATCTATAAGTAACGTGCAACATAAAATTTTTGTTTTGACAAAAAAATAGCGCCATTGCTGGCTTTGAGGTTCATTGAGAGAGGATAGACTGTCAAACTACCGATAAAAAGCAAGAGGCAGGCGGCATATCAGCCTGCGCGGGGAAATATGCAGGACTGTGATTGTATTGCGCTTCAAAAAATGCTATGATAAAAAGCACGTGGATTGGAAATGAAGTTACGGAAGAAAGGAAAAATCATATGAGAGTACTGATGTTTGACATCGACACACTGCGCGCGGATCACATGGGCTGCTACGGCTACGGCAGAAATACCACGCCGGTGATGGATCAGGTGGCAAAAGAGGGTGTGCGCTTTGACGATTATTATTGTCCCAATGCGCCCTGCCTGCCCTCCCGGGCATCCATGATCAGCGGGCAGTACGGGATTCACAACGGCATAGTGGGTCACGGAGGAACCGCGGCGGATATGCGGCTTCAGGGAACCAGCAGAAGCTTTACCGACGACATGTCGGAAAACGGTCTGTTCATGCAGTTTCGGCGGGCGGGGATGCACACGGTGTCCTTTTCCACCTTTGCGGAGCGGCACAGCGCCTGGTGGTTTAACGCCGGGTTTAACGAGTGTTACAATGTGGGCCGGCGCGGCGGGGAGTCCGCCGAGATGGTGACGCCTCATGTGCTGGACTGGCTGGAGCGCAACGGACACAGCGATAACTGGATGATGCACGTGCATTTCTGGGATCCCCACACGCCGTACCGGACACCGGCGGACTATAAGAGTCCTCTGGATGGGACACCGCTGCCGGACGACTGGATCACAGAGGAGATTTTTGCGGAGCATCTGCTGCACATCGGCCCCCACGGAGCAAACGAGATCAATATGTGGAACGACGACCACTATGCGGCATGGCCGAAGCATCCGGGCAGCCTGAAAAATCTGGCGGAGGCAAAAGAATTTCTGCACCAGTATGACAACGGTGTGCGGTATACGGATGATCATATCGGAATGATCCTGGGATGGCTGAAAGAGCACGGACTTTATGACGACGATCTGGCCGTTATTATCACAGCCGATCACGGGGAGGATCTGGGAGAATTCGGGGTCTATGCGGAACACGGCATGGCAGACGAGCCGGTCTGCCGGATTCCGCTGATTATCCGCTGGCCGGGGATGCAAAAGGGAGCGGCAGTGAAAGGATTTTATGACAATACGGATCTGGCTCCTACCATGCAGGAACTGCTGGGCACACAGATGGCGGGCTCCGGGCGCTACCGCTACGACGGCAGGTCTTTTGCGGAGGCGCTGCGGGGCGGCGCGGGCTGTGCGAGACCTTATGCGGTGCTGACCCAGTGCGCCCATGTCTGCCAGAGAAGCGCGCGTTTTGATGATTATATCTATATCCGCACTGTGCACGGGGGATATCATCTGCTACCGGACGAGATGCTCTTTGACGTCAGGAAAGACCCCCATGAGCAGCATAATCTGGCGCAGGAATATCCGCAGCTGTGCGCAAAGGGAGCGAAGATGATCCTGGACTGGAATGACGCCATGATGAAGACTTCCCATTCCGACGCGGATCCCATGTGGACCGTGATGCGGGAGGGCGGCCCGGAACACTGCCGGGGAGCGCTGCCCGGCTATATCCGCCGTCTGGAGGGAACGCCCCGGGAATACGGCATAGAGCTGCTGCGGGAAAAGTATGGCGATGAGGCGCGGTGATGGAATGTATCATGGTAAAACCGGCTTCCGGGCTGTGCAACATGCGCTGCAGCTACTGCTTTTACGCGGATGAGATGCATCACAGGCGGCAGGCCTCCTGCGGGATCATGAGTCGGGAGACGATGGAGCAGGTGATCAGTAAGGTTCTGGCATATGTCAAAGGGGGCTGTACATTTGCTTTTCAGGGAGGAGAGCCCACCCTGGCTGGGCTGGACTTTTACCGGGAATGGCTGGAACTGGAAAAAAAATATAACCAAAAAGGGATTGTGATCTCCCATGCGCTGCAGACCAACGGATATCTGCTGGATCAGGCGTGGTGTGATTTTCTTGCCCGCAGCCGCTTTCTGACAGGGCTGTCCGTGGACGGGATAAAAGCTGCCCATGACGCGTTCCGGAAAGATGCCAAGGGGGAGGATACTTATTTCCGCATTCTGGAAGGGGCGCGGCTGCTGAAAGAGGCGGGGGCGGAGTTTAATGTGCTGACGGTGGTGAACAGCCGGACAGCGCCCAGGATCAGGCGGATCTACGAGCAGTACAGGAAACTGGGGTTTGCCTGGCAGCAGTACATCGCCTGCCTGAATCCCATCCGGGAGAAACAGGGAGAACAGGAATATTCTCTGACGCCGGGGGCATACGGTCAGTTTCTGATCGATCTGTTTGCCCTGTGGGAGATCGACTTCTGGCAGGGAAGACAGCCCTATATCCGGCAGTTTGAAAATTATGTGGGAATCCTGATGGGACGGGAACCCGAATCCTGCGAACAGAGAGGATACTGCAGCCGCCAGACCGTGGTGGAGGCGGACGGCAGCGTGTATCCCTGCGATTTTTATATGCTGGATGAATTTTGTCTGGGAAGTCTTGTGAAGGAAGACTTTGCGGAAATCGAGAAGCGCAGACAGCAGCTTGGATTTTCGGAGAGTTCTCTGGATCACTCCGCGCAGTGCAGACAGTGCCGGTATTTTCGGATCTGCCGCGGCGGCTGCCGCAGGCACCGCCAGCAGCCCGGTACGGCGGAGGGGGAAAATTATTTCTGCGAGTCCTACAGAATGTTTTTTGACGCCTGCCTGCCGGGGCTGCGGAGGATTGCGGCCGCCTGCATGCGCTGAGTCTGTATTCTGTAATATGCATTGGGAAGAAGGATGAATGATGAGAAGCGGGGGAAAACTGGGATGCTGCAACATGGCGCTGTGGGATTTTCTGGTCATTGCGCTGTTGTCGGGAATGTCTGTAAAAGAATTATATGAACTGCACACTTTTTATGCCATTCTGATCGGATGTGCCTGCGGCGCGGCCATGCTCCTGCTGATGAGGGCCAGATTTCTGGGGGCGCTGCTGCAGATCGTCTGCGGGCTGCTCTGGTCGCAGGCGATCTGGCGCGTGGGCATTTACTTTCATCCCACACAGGATCCCGTGTGGATCTGGGGGATGCAGATCGTGCTGGCAGTAGTGTGCGTGGCGGTGCATTTTGCCTCCGTGAACGCTCTGCTGGGGTCCAAAGAGGATTACAGGTATGAGGAGGTGGACACCGGCGAGGCGTGGCAGCGCTATGCGGCGGTGGATCTGGGCGAGGATACGGACGGGATCGGAGAACGGTTTGAGGAACTTCGGGAGGCGTATCTGGATGCCTGCGACCAGCGGGACGAGGCGATGGAGCAGGCGCAGGAACTGCTGGAGTGGGACGGCACGGACACACTTTACCGCCTGATGCGGGAAAACGACAGGATCTGGACGGAAGGAACCGCCAGAATGTCGGTGTTTCTGGACATGCTGTGCGGCGCCGAGACCTATCAGGAGCAGCAATCCGCCATGAAGCGGGCGGAGAAGCTTCTGTCCCAGATGGAACGAATCACCTGGGAAATTACCGGAGAGAGCAACCGTGTGCTGAAAGCGATCCGAAAGCAGCAGTATATAAAACGGCAGGAGGAAGAACCGGAAGAGGAAGAGTTGGAAGAGGAAGAACCGGAGGAGGAAGAAGATTTCGAGGAAGACCGCGGGCCTGCTGATATCGACGAATCGCTGTTTGCGGGATGCCGGGACAGGGAGGGCCTTACCAGGCGTTACCGCAGCCTGATGAAGACATTTCATCCGGATAACGGCGACGGGGACACTGATATGACGATTAAAGTGAGAAAGACTTATGAATATCTGCTGAACAGATACCGGTAAAAGAAAGGACGGAATATGGATTACGATTGCCTGGTCATAGACGACGAAAAGCTGCTTGCGGACAGCACGGCGGAATATTTTAATCTCTTTGGGGTCACTACGGCTGTCGTTTACAGCGCGGCGGACTGCCGGGAATTTTTCAAAAACCATACGGCCCGGCTGGCGCTGCTGGATATCAATCTGGGGGACGGCAGCGGTTTTGCGCTGTGCAGGCAGCTTCGGGAAAAGACGGACATTCCCATTCTGTTTATCTCAGCCCGAACCAGCGATGACGACAAGATTATGGCGCTGAGCATCGGCGGAGACGACTATGTGCAGAAGCCGTATTCCCTGGGCGTTTTGCTGGCAAAGGTGAAAGCAGTGCTGAAACGCTTCGGGCAAAGGGATGGTATCGGATATTCGGACGGCAGACTTACGGTGGATATGGAAAAAAGAGAGGTGATGGCAGACGGAAATCCCGTCCGGCTCACGGCGCTGGAATTTAAACTGCTGGCTTATCTTGTGAAGAATCAGGGCAGGATAGTCTCCAAGCAGGAACTGTTTGAAAAAGTATGGGGGGACAGATTTACGGGAGACGGGACGCTGAATGTGCATATCCGCAGAATCCGCGAGGCTATCGAGCGCGATCCGGGAAAGCCGGAATATATCGTTACGGCCTGGGGGGACGGCTACAGATTCTGTGGGTGCGGCGATAAATCCTGCGGAGGCGGACAATGAAAAGAAACCGATTTCTGATGGGGCTGGCAGCC
The DNA here is from genome assembly GCA_014804185.1 of Lachnospiraceae bacterium. Classification (GTDB taxonomy): domain Bacteria; phylum Bacillota; class Clostridia; order Lachnospirales; family Lachnospiraceae; genus Acetatifactor. The sequence continues at coordinate 23,447 of JAAVAG010000077.1, read as the reverse complement.
GCGCTTTTGATACAGATGGCCGTGCTGCTGGCGTTTGTTTTTTATAAACCTGATTTGTACCGGGATGCCGTGGCGGTAAACGAGGCCGTGCAGTCGGTGCAAAACGACTGGGGAGCGATGGAAAATCATCGAAATCTCACGGATCTGGAATATGTGGTGCTGGACGGACGGGGAAATGTACTGTTTCGAACCGGGCCGGGGCTGAGCGAGAGTATAAATGCGGCTGTGGTGCACGGGGATACGATCCTCGATATTGAGGCGGAGGGTGAGGCGGCAGGAAAGATTATCATATACAGCGGCGGGGCGGAGGATCTGCAGGAGCGGAAAAGGGCGGCTGTCATGATTCTGGCGGCTGTCATTTTTGCGCAGCTTGGCATCTGCGGCGGATACGTGATATACCTGGATCGCATCCTGATCAGACCTTTTCAGAAGCTGAAAGGCTTTGCCCGGCGCATTGCCGGGGGGAATCTGGACATTCCCCTGGAAATGGACCGGCAGAATCTGTTCGGCGCTTTCACCGAAAGTTTTGACATTATGCGGTCAGAACTGAAAAAAGCGCGTGCGGCCGAGGCGGAGGCGAATGCGGCCAAAAAGGAACTTGTGGCCAGGCTTTCCCATGATATCAGAACGCCTGTGGCGAGTATCCGGGCAGCGGCGGAGGTGGGAAATGCACTGGCCGGTGAGGAGAAGCTAAAGGATATCTATATGCAGATCACCCGAAAGGTCGATCAGATCGACGCTCTTGTGACGGATCTGTTTACCGCTTCGCTGGAGGAACTGCAGAAGCTTCCGGTTACGCCCGTGGATATGGCGGGGGCGGAGGTAGGGACACTGCTGGAAAATGCCGATTATCTGCATCGCGCGGTGATCCCTCCTGTTCCCGATTGTCTTGTGTACGCGGACAGACTGCGTCTGCAGCAGGTATTTGACAATGTGTTTGCCAACTCTTACAAATATGCAGACACGAATATTGACCTGTCGATCCGCAGGATGGAGAGATGGCTGATCGTGGAGACAGAGGACTGCGGAGGCGGCGTCAGAGAGGAGGAAATCCCTCTCATAAAGGAAAAATTCAAGCGGGGAAGCAATGCGGGGGGCATAGAGGGAGCAGGGCTCGGGCTGTATATATCCGACCTTTTTATGCGGGAGATGAAAGGAAAATTTCTTGTGGAAAACGGAGAAAGCGGTTTGAAAGTGACTGTGATTCTTGCGCTGAGCGGTACGATTTAAGGATTTTTAGGAAACGCTTAAGGAGATTTAAGGATTGCTTAAGGACATTTCATAGTTGGAAAACTAAAATAGGACACAGAAAGAGGAGGTTTTCCATGAGAGAGATATTATTAAAAACAGAAAGTCTGAGCAAATCCTTTTCCAGCGGAGGGGTTATGCAGCATGTGCTGAAAAACATCGACCTGGAATTATACAAAGGAGATTTTACCGTCATTATGGGGGCCAGCGGAGCGGGAAAATCCACGCTTCTCTATGCGCTCTCCGGTATGGATACACCGTCTCTGGGAAAGATTTGTTTCGGAGACCGGATTATTTCGGATTTAAAACAGGATGAACTGGCGGTATTCCGGCGCAGATCCTGCGGATTTGTGTTTCAGCAGATCTATCTGATCGAGGGGATGAGCGTGATGGACAATGTGCTTGCCGCGGGGCTGCTGACAGCCAGGGACAAAAAGGCGCTGACTCACCGGGCGGAGGAATTGTTTGAGAAAGTCGGCATTTCTGAGGAAGCACGGAAAAAATTTCCCTCACAGATTTCGGGGGGCGAGGCACAGCGGGTGGGCATTGTCCGGGCACTGATCAATTCTCCTCAGGTGCTTTTTGCCGACGAGCCCACAGGGGCGCTGAATTCCAGGACGGGACTGGAGGTTCTGGACACGCTGACGGAATTTCACCAATCGGGACAGAGCATTGTCATGGTGACCCATGACATGCGCTCCGCCAGGCGGGGAAACCGCATTCTTTACTTAAAAGACGGAGCGGTGATGGGGGAATGTAACCTGGGCGCATATCAACACGGGGATCAGGAGAGGCATGAAAAACTCTCCGGGTTCCTTGCGGAAATGGGATGGTAGGAGGGGCTTATGAGAAAAAATTTTCTGATCGCCTGCTCCAATCTGCGCAGGGCGAAAGGTCAGACGGTGACCATCGCCGCGCTTATACTGCTGTCCTCCTGCATGCTGAATCTGTGGCTGATGCTGGCGACGGATTATAAGCAGAACTTTGACAGATATCACGAGAAACTGAACGCAGAGCATGTCACACTTGTCCTGACAGGAGAGGATGAAAAGATGCGGGAGTTTGTGGCGGGGATATTGGAGGCGGACAGCCGGACAGAGCAGTACAGCATTGAGGATGCCATGGCCATGGTGGGGTCTTTTACTTATGGCGGCGGGGAAATCAATTCGGAACTTGTCATCCTGGAAAAGCAGGCGGCACTGAGCCGTACCCTGGGCATGGTTGAGATTGTGGAGGAGGGGGAAGATACCAGCGGCATCTATATTCCCATGCTTTACGGCATGGGGGACGGTCATAAAACAGGGGAAATGATGGAGATCACCATAGGGAGCGAGGCGTTTGCATATAAGGTGTGCGGTCTTTCCAACAGCATCATGGCCGGTTCCCACAATTGCAGTATGGCGCTGCTTCTGCTTACGGAGGATAAGTACAGAGAACTGGAAGAGAGCGGGGCTGCCCCGGGAGCCATTCTGGTGTCTGTGCGGCTCTGGGACAGAAACGAGGGAGAGGATTTTGAGGCGATGCTGAAAAATGCGGTTTCCGCACAGTATCCGCAGGCGCGTACGCTGAGTAATTCTTATCATGATGTCTCCACGTCCCGCTATATTTCCCAGATGATCTGCTCCGGTATCCTGAGCGCGGCGGCATTTCTGGTACTCATGATCGCCCTTGTGGTCATTGCGTCCAATGTGGCGGACTATATTCAGGAAAATATGAAGAAACTGGGCGCACTGAAAGCTGTCGGATACACCTCCGGGCAGTTGATTCTGGCACTGCAGGTACAGTTTGTGGGGATTGCGGCTATTACTTCGGCGGCGGGAGCCGCGCTTTCCTACGGCCTGTTTCCGTCCATCAACGAAATGATGATTTCCCAGACCGGAATTCCGTACCTGATGCGGTTTCTGCCGCTTCCCTTTCTGGTTACGGTCTGCCTGGAAAATGGGGCTGTCGCCCTGGCGGTTTGGCTCTCTTCCCGGCGGATCGGAAAAATAGAGCCAATTGTGGCGCTGCGCCAGGGGATGCAGACGCATAGTTTTCGGCGCAATCATGTTCCGCTTGCCGTAACCCGCATTCCGCTGCAGATCGCTCTTGCGCTGAAGACAACTCTCGGCGCGCTGAAGCAGAATGTTACAATCTGTATCACCATGCTTGTTCTTTCGCTGGTCGTTGTCTTTGCCGGAGTGATGGTGGAAAATATCATTGTGGATACACAGCCCTTTATCGATCTGATCGTAGGAGAGACGGCGGATGCCTGCATCAATGTGAACACGGAGAGAGAAGCGGATTTTCTGCAGCTGGCGGGGGAGGATGACAGAGTGCAGAAAGTGTATCTCTACAATTCCGCGGAAGTCCGCCACGTGGGAGGCATTGCTCTGATAGCGACGATGTCGGAGGATTTTTCCCAGATCAACAATCCCGATGTCTGTTTTGCGGGAAGATTTCCGATATATGACAATGAAATAGCGGTGGCGGCAAAATATGCCAGGGAAAAAGGGCTGAAAATAGGGGATGAAATCACGCTCACTGCGGGCGGCGGGGAAGCAGTGTTTATTATCTCCGGGTTTACCCAGATCTCCAACAATCTGGGAAAAGACTGTCTGCTGACAAGGAGCGGATATGAACGGATGGACAGTCTGATGCATGAAAGCTATTATATCAATCTGGCGGAGGGAGTTGATATCGACGCTTTCAATGACGAGACCGGCAGTCGTCTTGGAGACGGCGTAAACGCTGTGATTAATATCCGTGCGGTGATAGAAGGCACGTCCAGAGTGTATATATCCATGATGAAATATATTGTTGCCGTTGTTCTGATTCTGAGCGTGGTGGTGGTTGCCTTTGTGCTCTTTCTGCTGGTGCGGACTACGCTGGGAAATAAAAAACTCGATTACGGAATTCTGAAAGCACTGGGCTTTACCACCGGGCAGCTGATCCTGCAGACGGCCGCCAGCTTCATGCCTGCCGTCATCCTGTCAACGGCGGCGGGACTTACCGTCAGCGCTTTTGTCATCAATCCCCTGACCGCTCTGTTCTTAAGCGGAATCGGAATTGTAAAATGTACGTTCGCCGTTCCGGTGGGATTTGTCGCGGCTGCGGGGTGCGGGCTTGTGCTGTTTGCCTTTGCCGTCTCCTGCCTGCTTTCCCTGAAGATCAGAAAAATTGCTCCCAGAAATCTCCTTGTGGGAGAGTGAATCGGATAAAAAAAGAAACGCCGGAATTCCCCGGCGTTTCTTTTTTCTGTATCCAGCCTCACAGGCGGTATTTTTTCATACGGGCGTCCGCAGCTTAGTCCTCAATATCCTCGCTGGCGGCAACAGCCGCCGACACGGAAGAAACTACGGCGACAATCACCGCTACGACAATAACAAGCAGCCCTCCGGCCAATAAAATAAACATATGACACATCTCCTTTGCAACATGGGACATTCTATGTTTGATTATAACTGTTTTAAACGGAAACTACAAGATATAGAAAGAAAAAAATTGCACAGGTTGCAAATTCGAAGTTCTAAAGGAATAGAATGTACATAAGATGTAGTAATATTCTTAGGAGGAATCAGGCGTGAAAGAGAAAGTAAATGAAATTCTGGACTGTTTCATTACCGTACATAGGATCGATCAGAAAGGAAAACCCGGCGGTTGGCTTCTGAAAGCAGCCAAGCCGGGTGTTTTTTTGTTCGCGCTGCTGGCTGCCCTGGCCGGAATCATAGCATCCGCCATGTCGTCCGGCCCGGAGGCCGTCACTGCCAGCAGTACCGTGGGGGACAGGGAACTGCCTATTTACTGTGTGGAGACGGATCAGCCTTATATCGCCCTGTCCTTTGACGCGGCATGGGGGAATGAGGATACCTCAAAAATCCTGGAGATTCTGAAAAAGCATGATGTGAAAGCAACTTTTTTTATGACAGGAGGATGGGTGGAGTCGTATCCGGACGACGTGAAAGCGATTCTGGCGGACGGACACGATCTGGGAAATCACAGCGAGAATCACAAGAATATGAGCCAGATTTCCGATGCGGAAAAAAAGGAGGAATTGATGGAGCCGCACCGGAAAGTCAAGGAACTCACCGACTACGATATGTTTCTGTTCCGTCCGCCCTACGGCGATTATGACAATGCGGTGGTTAATGTGGCAAGGGAATGCGGATATTATGCGATACAGTGGGATGTGGATTCCTTGGACTGGAAAGACTACGGCGTGGACTCCATTATCAGAACCGTGACGGAGCACAAGCATCTGGGGAACGGATCAATCATACTTTGTCATAATGGGGCGAAATATACAGCTGAGGCGCTGGATACACTGATTACGACACTAAAAGAGAAAGGATATACTTTCGTACCTATTTCCAAATTGATCTACAGAGACAACTACCACATGAATCATGAGGGACGACAGATCGCGGATTAAGAGTCCGCCTGCTGCTTTTTGGCTGCGGCTTACGCGGCGGCCCCGATTTCGGGCAGTAATATCTGGACTTTGCAGAGAAGAACCTTTATAATGATTATAAGATTCAGACGGGATTACACGCGGACTGAACGGACAAATCATGATTCAGGGAGGGTAAACGAGATGAACAGAGAGAGTAAACCGGCGAACGCAGAAGCCGGACAGATGATCTTTCTGCAGCCGGAGTTCAAGCAGATGATATGGGGCGGCAGCAGGCTGCGGACAGAGTGGAATTATGAGATCCCGGGGGATGACACGGGAGAGTGCTGGGCTGTCAGTGCCCATCCAAACGGAGACTGTATTGTGAGCACCGGTTCTCATAAGGGCAAAAGGCTGTCCCAGATGTGGGCGGATGCGCCGGAACTGTTTGACAATGTAAATGAGGAGGGCGGGCTTTTAGAGGAAAAATTTCCGCTGCTCACCAAGATCATAGATGCAAAAGATGATCTTTCCATTCAGGTACATCCGGATGACGCCTATGCGAAAGTGCACGAGAACGGTTCTTTGGGCAAAACGGAGTGCTGGTATATTTTGGACTGCCCCGAGGATGGCGCTCTGGTGCTCGGCCATCATGCATCTACAAGGGAAGAGATGCAGGAGATGATCGACCAGGGCAGGTGGGATGATTTTTTGCAGGAAGTACCTATACAGAAAGGGGATTTCATTCAGATTGATCCGGGTACGCTCCATGCCATAAAAGGCGGTATCATGCTGCTGGAGACGCAGCAGAACAGCGATATCACATACCGTGTGTATGATTACGGCCGTCTGAGCAACGGAAAGCCCAGGCAGCTTCATATTGAGCAGAGCATTGCGGTGACGCGCGTACCTGCGGCGCCTGTGGAGGAATGTGTTTTCCACACTGCAGCCGGAGAGAAAAATAAAATGCAGGTGCTGATAGAAAATCCATATTATCAGGTGAGCCGCATGGAAGTGGAAGGTACTGTAAACTGGATGCAGACAGAAGGTTTCCGTATTGTGTCGGTGCTGGAGGGCTCTGGTCAGGTAAACGGCACCGCGGTAAAAAAGGGAGATCATTTCATTCTGCCCGCAGGGTTCGGAGAAGTGGAAGCGCAGGGAGAAATGACCCTCTTCATGTCCACGCCGGGGAGACGGAAATAGTATGATCACGATAAGCCTGTGCATGATCGTAAAGAACGAAGAAAAAGTGCTGGCAAGGTGTCTGGAGAGTGTCCGCGGCCTGATGGATGAGATCATCGTCGTGGACACCGGCTCCACGGATAAAACCAGAGAGATTGCGGCGCGGTACACGCAGCAGGTCTATGACTTTGCCTGGACGGATGATTTTTCCGCCGCCAGGAATTTTGCTTTTTCCAAAGCGCGCATGGAGTATATTTATTCGGCGGATGCCGACGAGGTGCTGAACGGGGAGAACCGGGAGCGGATGCGCATATTAAAGGAAACGCTGCTTCCTGAGGTGGAGATCGTGCAGATGAAATACGGCAATCAGCTGCAGAACAATACTATTTACAATTTTGATGAGGAATACCGGCCGAAACTGTTCAAACGCATGCGGCATTTTGTCTGGGAGGAATCGATCCATGAGACAGTGAGGACGCAGCCAATAATCTATGACAGTGATATCGTCATCACGCATCTTCCGGAGGACGTTCATGCGGGCAGGGATTTTAGGGCGTTTCAAAAGAGTCTGGCGAAAGGGCAGGCGCTCTCGGCGCGCCTGCACGGGATCTATGCCAGGGAATTGTTTATCGCGGGAGGAGAGGAAGATTTTCTGGAGGCGGCGCCTTTTTTTGAACAATCTGCAGGCGATGTGTCCCGCGGCAGCGAGGAGACGGTTCAGGCATGCCTGGTGGCTGCCAGAGCGGCGCGTTTTCGGGGAGACCATCTGCGTTTTTTTAAGTATATTATGAAAGTGATCGCCGGAAACGAATGCTCTGAGGGGTGCTTTGAACTGGGAGAGTTTTATTTGGACAGGGCGGATTACGAGGAAGCGGCGGTCTGGTTTTACAACGCCCGCTATGAGACGCAGCCGGTGCTGAACATCCGGCTGGGTGGGGAGGAGGCGCTGGAGCGGCTGGCGCAGTGTTATATTTGTATGGGTAATCGGGCGCAGGCGGAGGTATATCTGCGGGAGGCGGAACAGATGCGCGCCCTGTGACTGCCGGGTGTACAAAATAACAGAAAATAAGGGAGGAAATCTTGTGAAAATCCTCCAGTTTATTTTCACAATAAAAGGTGATATGATAGTCGTAAATTACTTCCTGAATTGAATGAAACGTACAACTTTCACTTGGGGCAGAAGATCTGCCGTAAGTGGTATTTCATTCATGTAAGGAGGTTTTTTATGTTTATTGAGAAATTGTTCTGGCAGAGGCGAATCTGTTTTTTGACTGCGGTAATTTTGGGATCTGTGATCTGGATGTGGTCGGGAATGTCGGCGCAGGCTTCCGAAGAAATTGTGATCACTCATGTACACACAGGAAGTCCGGAGGAGGGAGGAGGCTGTTATACCCGGCAGAACGTGCATGTGCATACGGGAAGCAGCGAGTCCGGAGGAGGCTGTTATACCGTACCCGTGTATCACAGCCATACAGGCAGCGCTGCGTCAGGGGGCGGCTGTTATACTGTGGCGATGGCACATGTGCATACGGGAAGCAGTGCATCCGGGGGCGGGTGCTATACCATGCCGGTGTATCATCGCCATACGGGAAACGGTGAGTCCGGAGGCGGATGTTACACCCGGCCGGTGTATCATCAGCACACAGGCAGCAGTGCATCCGGGGGCGGGTGCTATACCGCGCCGGTGTATCACAGCCATGAGGGAGACAGCGAGTCCGGAGGCGGGTGTTACACCCGGCCGGTGTATCATCAGCATACAGGCCAAGAGGCGGCGTATGCCAACGGTTGTTATACACGTAAGTCAGAGAAAACGGTAATTACGATGTGCGGGACTTTTGTGGATGACGGAGACGGGTTCTGGCATTGTAACCGCTGCGGTGTGAAGACGGCGGACTGGAATGTACCTATAGACAGAGCGCACAGTCCGCAGTCTAAACAGACTGTCTATATTCTGGGCTGTGGAAAAAGTGGAGATATTGTGGAGAGTTACCTGCCGGAGTGCGGGAAAGACGGTGATACGTTGGAGGGCTATGAAACAGAATGCGGAATGACTACATCCACTGTGGTCTCCTATCAGCAGGGATGTGGGAAAAGCGAGGGAACGGTGGAAAGTTATGTGCTGCAGTGCAGTAAAGTGACAGACGGCTATGCGCTGGGGTGCGGCATGACAGAACGGACAGTGGAGAAATACGAGACCGGCTGCGAAGCGCGGGTCACCTATTCTCTCGGATGCGGCCGCAGTGCGGGAGAAACTCTGGGGAGTCTGACGCTGGCGGAGCGGGAAGGGCGCCTGTATGTGGAAACCAGTGGCATCACCGTGAAAGGATATCTGTGGGACGACGGCAGCAGGGGGAATATGCTATCAGGGATAAAGCCCGGGACGGTCTATTCCTGCGGAGTAACCTATATGGACGGAAACGTCAGGCGGAGTGTGGAACTGACGGCAAAGACAAAAGAGACCCAAAAACAGCAGGAAGAAACCGATGATCAGGATCGCATAACGGACAGTGATACCGGCAGTGATGTCGGCGGCAAAGACGCGGAGAATGCAGAAGACCAGAGGGAAATCAGGGGAGAGGGAACCATGAAAGAACTGCTGTCTAACGCACAGACCGGCCATGCTCAAATTCTCAAGAGAGGGCTGGATCAGAAGACGGAGGATTCGGATACTTGGATGCAAACCCCGGAAAATACCGGAAATGCGACAGACATGGCGGACGGAGATGTCCCTGAGACTGCGGAGGGAAGCGGGAGCGCCCGTGAAGAAGGGGAACTGACAGTGGGAAGTTCCTTCGGCCCGGCGTCTCTGGTTCAAAATCCTGGTTTCCCGGGAAAAGCGCTGGCGGCAGCGTGTGCCGTCCTGGCGGTGCCGACGGTGGTTTTGCTGCTTCTGTTTTGGAGCAGATGTGCCATATTGTACTGCTATGATGAAAAAGAGCATTATCAGTGGCTGGGAATTCTGCGTGCCAGCAGGGAGAAAGAGGGATACCGCGTCAGAATATCCGGCCGCAGGCTGGAGCGGGGGACCAGCGGCCGTTACCGGATAGCGGTGAACAGATGGCTCAAAGAGAGACAGGAGGGCAGCCGTTTTGTGGTGGAGACAGAGCGGCAAAAACTGAATCTTGTGCTGGAAGAATATGTGGACTTTGCCTTATAGACATGATAAAATGTCGTATTAGGTAAGGAAAAGCACGCGGAAAAAGTCTCCCCGTGCGAAAAAGCCTGCGCCGGAAAGGGATAAGCGGACATGGACTGGAGACAGAATGTGAGAACGGCGGAGCCGTATGTTCCGGGGGATCAGCCGGATAAAAAGGGAATGATAAAGCTGAATACCAATGAGTGTCCGTATCCGCCTGCGCCGGGTGTGGCGCAGGCGGCGCGGGACTTTGCATGCGGCAGTCTGCGGCTGTATCCCGACCCGGCGTGCGGGCTTTTGACCGGCGCACTGGCCGACTATTACCATGTGGGTCCGGAGCAGGTTTTTGTGGGAGTCGGTTCAGATGATGTGCTGGCCATGTGTTTTCTGACGTTTTTTCATTCGGACAGGCCCATTCTGTTTCCCGATGTGACCTATTCGTTTTATGATGTGTGGGCGCGGCTGTACAGAATTCCGTATCGGACCTGTCCGCTGGATGAGAGTTTCCGCATTGTTCCGGAGGACTATATGCAGCCAAACGGTGGGGTTATTTTTCCTAATCCCAATGCGCCTACCGGGATATTGGAGAGTATAGATACCATCGAAAAGATTGTCAAAGCCAATCCCGGGAGCATGGTTATTATCGATGAGGCCTACATTGATTTCGGGGGTGTAAGCTGCCTGCCGCTGATCGAAAAGTATGACAATCTGCTGGTGGTGCAGACGTTTTCCAAGTCCAGGTCCATGGCGGGTTGCCGGATTGGATTTGCCATAGGAAATGCAGAAACGGTCCGGTATCTGAATGATGTGAAGTTTTCTTTTAATTCTTATACCATGAGCCGTCTGTCGCTGTCGCTGGGGGCGGAGGCCGTCAGAGACAGGGCATACTTTGAAGAGACAACGGCAAAGATTATAAGAACCAGAGAGAGAGTCAAGAAAGAACTGGCGGCATTGGGATTTTCCTTTACGGATTCCATGGGAAACTTTATTTTTGCGTCACACGGGCGTATCCCGGCCAAACAGATTTTTGAGGCGCTGCGGGCGCACGATATCTATGTGCGGTACTGGGAAAAACCGCGGATCAGCAATTATCTGCGCATTTCTGTGGGGACGGACGAGGAGATGGACCGGCTGACAGATTTTCTGAGAGAATATCTGCAGGGTGTGTGAGGAGAAAAGACAGTTGCCCGCTGATGCGGGCAGAAAGGCGGAAATATGATCAGGAATATTTTAAAAGGCGCAGTGATAGGGGTGTCAAATATCATTCCGGGCGTGAGCGGCGGTACGATGGCGGTGTCAATGGGGATTTATGACAGGCTTATTCATTGTATCACCCATCTTTTTAAGGAGTTTAAAAAGAGTATTCTGTTTCTTATCCCTATTGGGATCGGTATGGTGATCGCGTTGGTGGCGGGGTCTTTCAGTGTGGAATATCTGTTTGAGAACTTTCCACTGCCCACCAATCTGGCATTTATCGGTCTTATTCTGGGAGGACTGCCTGCTGTGGGTCGAAAGATCAGGGGAAATAAAGTGAAAATCGGGCATGTGGCGGCTCTGATTCTTTTTTTCGCTTTGGTAGTGGGACTTGCCGCAATGGGGGAGAGAGAGGGAAACGCAGCGGATTTGTCGTTCGGCTTTCTGAATGTCCTCAAACTGTTCGGAGTCGGGGTGATCGCCTCGGCCACTATGGTGGTTCCCGGTGTGAGCGGCTCTATGATTTTACTGCTGATCGGGTATTATAATCCTGTCATCGCCGCCGTCAACGATTTTATCCGTTCCCTTACGGCGCTTGACGTGGACGGGATCCTCCGGGGCATGGGCATATTGGTTCCTTTCGGCATCGGGGTGGTAGTAGGAAGTTTTGCCATTGCCAAGCTGATAGAAATTGTATTTGAAAAATTCCCCATGTATGCGTACTGGGCGATCACGGGGCTGATCGTGGCATCGCCGTTTGCCATTGTGTTAATGAATGTGCCGGTATTTACCGCTGTGACCGTCTGGACGGCGCTGGCCGGGGTTGTTACCCTGGCGCTTGGATTTTTCGCTGCGCTGAAACTGGGAGAATAGAAGTGATATAAAGGGGAGCGGAATACATGGAAGCATACAGCGGTTTTGCGGAAGTCTATGACACATTTATGGATCAGACTCCCTATGACGAGTGGTGTGAATATCTGACCGGGCTGATCGGAAAATACGGCATATCTGTGCCGGGAGAAGAGGAAACTTTGGAGTCCGCAACGGATAAAGAGCGCGCGGAAATGCCGGAGGCGGAGGAGGTTCTTTTGTCGGAACGGAATCTGGTACTGGAACTGGGGTGCGGAACGGGAAATCTGACCCAGCGGATGGCGGCCAGGGGATTTGACATGATCGGTGTGGACAATTCTCAGGAGATGCTGTCCATTGCCATGGAGAAGAGGACGCAAGGTATTTCTCCGCTGTATCTGCTGCAGGATATGCGGGAACTGGAACTGTACAGCACGGTGGGAACCGTTCTGTGCGTGTGTGATTCCATCAATTATCTACTGAGCGAGGAGGATGTGTCAGAGGTATTCCGGCGGGTGAATAACTACCTGTTTCCCGGCGGGATTTTTATCTTTGACTTTAATACGGTGTATAAATATGAGCAGGTCATCGGTGATGCCACCATAGCGGAAAGCCGCGAGGACTGCAGCTTTATATGGGAGAATTACTATGACTGTGAGGAGCAGGTCAATGAGTATGATCTGACGATCTTTGTAAAGGATGCAGATACGGAGCGGTTTCGAAGATTTCGTGAGACGCATTATCAGAGAGGATATACGGCGGAGCAGATGACGCGCCTGATACGCGAAGCGGGGATGCGGGTGGAACTGACGGTGGACGCCGATACCCACGGCGCCATCAGGCGGGAAAGTGAGAGGATCTATATTCTGGCAAGAGAGATCAAAAAGGGAGAGAGCAGACAATGAATCAGGACTATATTGTCAGGGCTGTGGCAGCCGGTTCACAGATACGTGCATTTGCCTGTACCACCAGGGCTGTGGTGGAGAGAGCACGGCAGATCCATAATACCAGCCCTGTGATAACCGCCGCTCTGGGCAGGCTGCTGTTGGCGGGCTGTATGATGGGCAGCATGATGAAAGGACCGCAGGATCTGCTGACACTGCAGATCAAAGGAGACGGACCGGTGAGAGGAATTACCGTGACGGCGGATGCGCAGGGACATGTCAAAGGATATGTGAACGAACCTGTAGTTATACTTCCGGCCAATTCCAGGGGAAAGCTGGATGTGGCCGGGGCAGTGGGAAAGGGAACGCTGCAGGTGATTCGGGACATGGGACTGAAAGAGCCGTATATAGGGAGTACGGCTCTGCAGACAGGAGAGATCGCGGAGGATCTGACTTATTATTTTGCCGCATCGGAGCAGATTCCTTCCTGTGTGGGACTTGGAGTGCTGATGGAAAAAGACAATACGGTCAGACAGGCCGGAGGTTTTATTCTGCAGATGATGCCTTTTGCCGACGAAGGGCTTGCGGACCGGCTGGAGACAAACCTGAGCAGGGTAGATTCCGTGACGGCCATGCTTGACGAGGGCAGGTCGCCTGAGCAGATACTGGAGCTGCTGCTGGAAGGGCTGGAGATGGAGACTACGGATGTGGTTCCGGCGGAATATTTCTGTAACTGCAGTGCGGACAGAGTGCAGAGGGCGATCATCGGTATCGGAAAAAAGGAAATCCGGGAGATGATCGAGGAAGGAAAAGAAATAGAAGTAAAATGCCAGTTCTGCGATCGGAACTATGTATTTTCCGTGGAGGAGCTGGAGAAAATGTATAGACAGGCTCTGCGATGAGACTGGATATAAGTGCAATCCATTTCAATGATTGCGCTGTTGCAGGGAGGTGGAGACGGCCATGCGGCACGGATTTTTAAAAACGGCGGCAGTTACGCCGCGGATCAGGGTTGCCGATCCTGTATACAATGCGGCGATGATCAGGGCGGAATTGGAAAAGGCGTATGAAAAAGGCGCTAAGATCATAGTGTTTCCGGAACTGTGTCTGACGGGGTATACCTGTGAGGATCTGTTTTTACAGGAGGCACTGTTGGAGTCCGCGAAGAGAGAACTGGTGTCCCTTGCGGCGTGTACGCAGGGAAAAGACGCGCTGGTATTTGTCGGGCTGCCGGTGGAGAAAGAGGGCAAGCTGTACAATGTGGCGGCTGCTCTGAGCGGCGGCAGGATTCTGGGAATGGTGCCCAAGGTAAATATACCCGCCTACGCCGAATTTTATGAGGCCAGACATTTTGCGCCGGGCAGCCGGAAACCGGATATATACAGGATGGAGGGAGAGGAGATTCCTTTCGGAGCCAATCTCTTGTTTCAAACCGAAGCAGCAGGGGGCATATGTGTGGCCTGTGAGATATGTGAGGACTTCTGGGTGCCGGATCCCCCTGCCACATCCCATGCCATGGCAGGGGCCACGGTGATTGTCAATCTGTCCGCGTCCAACGAAACAATCGGCAAGGATGTCTATCGGGAAATGCTTGTCAAGTCCGCCAGCGCCAGACTGATATCGGCCTATATTTATGCCAGCGCCGGTGAGGGAGAGTCCACGCAGGATCTGGTTTTCGGCGGACATAATATGATTGCCGAGAACGGGACGATTCTGGCTCAGGCAAAGCGTTTCCGGTGCGGTACAGTGTATGCCGATATCGACATGCACAGGATCCGCATGGAGAGAAGAAGGATGAGTTCTTATCCCGCGCATGCCAGCGAAGAATACAGGACGGTTTCATTTGAAATGGAGGAGACAGATACTGCGCTGGAACGGCAGTTTTCCGGTATGCCCTTTGTGCCGTCGGATCAGGCGGAGAGGGAAAAGCGCTGTGAGGAGATTCTGTCCATTCAGGCTTTTGGTCTGAAGAAACGGTATGAGCATACGGGATGTAAAAATGCGGTAGTGGGAGTGTCCGGCGGGCTGGATTCCACGCTGGCGCTGCTGGTGACGGTGCGCGCTTTTGATCTGCTGCATATAGACAGGAAAAATATCCTGGCGGTGACAATGCCCTGTTTTGGTACGACGGACCGGACCTATGACAATGCGTGCAGGCTGGCGCGTGAGTTGAAAGTGACATTGGAAGAGGTGGATATCCGGGAGGCGGTGACGGTGCATTTCCGGGATATCGGGCAGGACTGCGGCAGTCATGATGTGACATATGAGAATGGGCAGGCCAGGGAGCGGACGCAGGTACTGATGGATCTTGCAAACCGCACGGGCGGCCTGGTCATCGGAACGGGGGATATGTCCGAACTGGCATTGGGGTGGGCCACCTATAACGGAGATCATATGTCCATGTACGGCGTCAATGCGGGCGTACCCAAAACGCTGGTGAGACATCTGGTGGAGTATTATGCGGACACCTGCAATGACCACAGACTGTCAGAGGTGCTGAAAGATGTTCTGGATACTCCTGTCAGCCCGGAACTTCTGCCCCCCGTGGACGGAAAAATTTCACAGAGGACAGAAGAGGTGGTAGGGCCGTACGAACTTCACGATTTCTTTCTGTATTATATGCTGAGGTGCGGCTTTGAACCGTCCAAGCTGCTGCGCATTGCAAAACGTACCTTTATCGGCAGCTACGACAGTGCAGAGATACTGAAATGGCTCAAAGTCTTTTACCGCAGATTTTTTGGACAACAGTTTAAGCGTTCCTGTCTGCCTGACGGACCCAAGATAGGCAGTGTGTCCCTGTCCCCCAGAGGAGATCTCAGGATGCCATCCGATGCCAGTGCGGCGCTGTGGCTGTCCCAGCTGGATGACCTGGAGGAATGAGTCCGGCCAAAGCGTCAGGAATCCACATCGGGGGAACTGCTTGATTTTGCGGCTTTATCCAGAGCGGACTGTATGGCCTGCAGCAGTACCAGGGTCGTATATTTGCTGTCCTCCGTATAGGTGATTCCCTCCAGAGACTGATTGGTGTAGATCTGTGACACGATGGAATCAAAAGCCGGCTGCAGAAGAGGATACATGGTAGTCACAGCCTCATCCAGATTAACCAGCCGGACGGAGTTGATATTGTCCTGATCCACCACCACTTCCACATCTACGGTGTGACTGCCCAGAACAAGTGCGGTGCTGTATACACCGGGTATGTAGGTATTTTCTCCGGAGGATGTCGATACCGAGCCGGAAGAGGCATCCGAGGAAATGCCGCCGGATCCGGTGGAGGGGTTATCCTCGTCTGACGTATTGGTTTCCGTGCCTGCGCCGGAAGCGGTTTTGCCGGGCTGCCCGTTTTTTTTGCCGGGCAGGAACATAATGATCAGCAGGACAATGAAAAGAATACCCAGGACAAGAAAGATTCCGGTATAAATCAGTTCTTTCAGGTGGAGTACTACGATTTTTGTCTTAGAACTCATAGAAAGTCCCCATTGATTTCTTTTATATACCATATGCCGGATATGAATTTTTTATTCAAGAAGCTGGCAAGTAAAAAGCGGCAATCACAAATGCGGAACCCGGATCTTTCCGTCAATCCGTATCTGACGTTGGTGGAGACGGCACGGATGGTGCTGTCAGTGATGCGATGATTTTTTTGTCCATAATCTGTCTGTTTTGGTTTTACCCATAACAGAATGCAGATATATTAATGAATAGGAACCGTAAAAGGATTTCGGAAAGGAGCAGTATGAAATTTACAAAAATGCACGGCTGTGGGAATGATTATATCTACATAGACGGGAGCAGGGAGCAGATCGCTGCGGAAAAAAAGCCGGAACTGGTCAGAAAACTCAGTGACAGACATTTTGGCGTCGGGGGGGATGGGGTGATTTTTATCAATCCGTCGGAGGAAGCCGATTTTGAAATGGAAATGTATAATGCCGACGGAAGCCGCGCGGAGATGTGCGGAAACGGGATTCGCTGTGTGGCGAAATATGTATATGATAAAGGGTTGACAGAGAAAAAATGTTTTACTGTGATCAGCGCGGGAAAAGTGAAGACACTGAATCTGACAATCCAGGATAAAAAGGTAGTGCTGGTGAAAGTGAATATGGGAGCGCCGATGCTGCAGGCGGCGGATATTCCTGTGATTTCACAGCAGGATCAGGTCATCGACGAGCCGATCACAGTGCAGGGCCGGGAATACCGCATGACCTGTGTTTCCATGGGAAATCCCCATGCCGTTGTGTTTATGGAGGATGTGAAAGATCTGGAGATTCACAAGATAGGACCTTATTTTGAAAATCATGAGCGTTTCCCCATGCGGACCAACACGGAATTTGTGAAAGTGATCGACAGAAACACAGTGGAAATGCGTGTCTGGGAGAGAGGAACGGGAGAAACGCTGGCCTGCGGAACGGGAGCCAGCGCTACGGTGGTAGCGTGCATCCTGAATGGGCTGACCGAGGAGCAGGTGACGGTAAAACTGAAAGGCGGGGAATTGGAGATTTACTGGGACAGAAAAGAAAATCTGGTGTATATGACAGGACCGGCAGAGTTTGTCTTTGACGGGGAGATATAGATCACATGTGGAGAATACAATGAAAAAATTATTGTTTTTTCTGAGAGACTATAAGAAAGAGACGGTTCTCGCACCTCTGTTTAAAATGCTGGAGGCATCCTTTGAACTGATGATTCCGCTGGTGGTGCAGAGTATTGTGGATGTGGGAATTGCAAATGATGACAGGGGATATGTGGCGTGGATGTGTCTGGTGATGATCGCGCTGGGGGTTATCGGACTGGCCAGTTCCGTGACGGCGCAGTATTTCTCCGCCAGGGCGGCGGTTGGTTTTGCGACCAGGATCCGCCACAGTCTGTTTGCCCATATGCAGTCCCTTTCTTACGCGCAGTCGGATCAGATCGGTACCTCCACCATGATCACGCGTATGACCAGCGATATCAATCAGCTTCAGAACGGAGTGAATATGGTTCTGAGACTGTTTCTGCGCTCGCCGTTTATCGTGCTGGGCGCTATGGTTATGGCATTTACCATTGACATAAAGGCGGCTCTGATCTTTGTGGTGGTGATTCCGCTGCTGTCCATAGTGGTATTCGGCATCATGCTGATCACCATCCCGCTATACAAAAAGGTGCAGAGCGGACTGGACAGGGTGCTTGGCATTACCAGGGGAAACCTCACCGGTGTGCGGGTGATCCGCGCTTTTCATAAGGAAGAGGAAGAGGTACGGGAATTTAACGAGGGAAATGAAAGCCTGACGCATATGCAGATGTTTGTGGGCAGGATTTCCGCGGTGATGAATCCGTTTACCTATGTGATTATAAACGGCGGCCTGGTAGTGCTGCTCTGGACAGGCGCGCTGCAGGTGGAGGCCGGCATCCTGACGCAGGGAGCCGTGATGGCGCTGGTAAATTATATGTCCCAAATTCTGGTGGAACTGATTAAGCTGGCAAACCTGATCATTACCATCAATAAGGCCGTCGCCTGCGGGAACAGGGTGGAAAGCGTTCTGGAGATGGTGCCCGATATGGAGCAGGGCAGCGCGGAGGAAGAGGCGGAAATAGAATCGGAAACGGAAACAGGCGCAGAAACACGGGCACCGTATGCGGTTGAGTTTGACCATGTTTCCCTCACCTATCCGGGGGCGGGGGGCGAAAGTCTGACGGACATTGATCTGAGAGTAAAGAAAGGACAGACCATCGGTATCATCGGCGGTACAGGATGCGGAAAATCTTCTCTGGTCAATCTGATTCCCAGATTTTATGAGGCTACCAGGGGAGTTGTGAGAGTGGACGGGATCCCTGTGGAAAAATATTCGCTGCCTGGGCTGCGCAGGAAGATTGGCGTGGTTCCACAGAAAGCGGTGCTTTTTAAGGGAACAATCCGCGATAATCTCAAAATGGGCAGAGAGGATGCCTCGGAGGAGGAGATCCGCAGCGCGCTGGAGATTTCACAGTCTGCGGAGTTTGTGGACAGCAGACCTGAGGGGCTGGAAACCCAGATCAGCCAGGGAGGGAAGAATCTGTCGGGAGGACAGAGGCAGAGACTGACCATCGCCAGGGCCCTGGTGAGACAGCCGAAGATCCTGATTCTGGATGACAGCGCATCGGCGCTGGATTACGCTACGGACGCGGCGCTGCGCCGGGCGATCAGCGGGATGAAGGATGCGCCTACCGTATTTATTGTATCGCAGAGAGCATCCTCTCTGCTGCACGCGGATCAGATTGTGGTGCTGGATGACGGAAAGGTGGCCGGTATGGGGACCCATGAAAATCTGCTGCGGGAATGCGCGGTCTATCAGGAAATCTATTACTCGCAATATCCGGATCAGCGCCC
The DNA here is from genome assembly GCA_014804185.1 of Lachnospiraceae bacterium. Taxonomy (GTDB): domain Bacteria; phylum Bacillota; class Clostridia; order Lachnospirales; family Lachnospiraceae; genus Acetatifactor. The sequence continues at coordinate 4,242 of JAAVAG010000077.1, read as the reverse complement.
TGTGCAGGGGGAGGTGACGGCGTGAAAGAGAAAACGATGCTGCAAAAGCAGAAAGGTCAGTGGGAGACCCTGCAGAAAGTGCTTCGCTATATCAGCCGCCACTGGTTCTTTCTGGTCTGTTCCATTGTGTGCGCGGCGGCAACCGTGACGCTGACTCTGTATATTCCCATCCTGACAGGTGATGCTATCGACTGTATCCTTGCGCCTGGGAAAGTGAATTTTGCCGAGTTGGGCGGTATTTTAAAAATCATGATTTTCGTCATAGCGGGAACTGCGGTGTCCCAGTGGGTTATGAGCGTGTGCAACAACCGGATTGCCTATTATACTGTCCGGGATATCAGAAGAGATGCGTTCAGCCATATCCAGACGCTGCCGTTTACGTATCTGGACGGCCGCCCTTACGGAGAGATCGTCAGCTGTATTATCGCGGATGTGGATCAGTTTTCGGACGGTCTTATATTGGGTTTCACGCAGCTTTTTACAGGTGTGATTACGATCCTGGGGACACTTGTCTTTATGTTCCGGGAGAATGTGGGGATTGCTCTGGTGGTGGTGTGTATCACACCGGCCAGCCTGCTTGTTGCGGCTTTTATCGCCAAAAGAACCTATACTATGTTCAAGATGCAGTCGGAGACGCGGGGAGAGCAGACGGGACTGATCGACGAGATGATCGGCAGCCAGAAAGTAGTGCAGGCATTCGGATATGAGAAGAAAGCGCTGGAGCGCTTTGATGAGGTGAATGAGAGACTGGCAGGCTATTCCCTGAAAGCGATCTTTTTTTCCTCTCTCACCAACCCCTGTACCCGCTTTGTCAACAGCCTGGTGTACACCGGCGTGTGTATATCCGGGGCGCTCTCGGTGATATCCGGCGGGGGGATTTCAGTGGGTACGCTGACCTGTTTTCTCAGCTATGCGAACCAGTACACAAAGCCGTTTAACGAGATATCCGGAGTGTTCACCGAATTTCAAAATGCGCTGGCGTGCGCGGCCCGCATTTTCGGTCTGATCGAGGAGAAACCCCAGACACCGGAGCCGGAAAACGCTGTGGTGCTAAAGCATGCGGAGGGCAGCGTGTCTCTGGAGCATGTCTCTTTTTCCTATGTGCCGGAGAAAAAGCTGATCCAGGATCTGAATCTGGGTGTGCAGCCAGGACAGCGCGTGGCCATTGTGGGGCCTACGGGGTGCGGCAAGACAACGGTGATCAATCTGCTGATGCGGTTTTATGATGTGGATGCGGGGCGCATATGTGTGGACGGGAACGATATTCGCAGGCTGACCCGCAGGAGCCTGCGGGAAAACTACGGTATGGTTCTGCAGGAGACCTGGCTGAAAGCCGGAACCGTCCGGGAGAATATCACTATGGGAAAACCGGACGCCACGGAGGCGGAAGTGATCGCGGCGGCAAAAGCGGCCCATTCGCACAGCTTTATCAAGCGTCTGCCGGACGGGTATGACACGGTGCTGACAGAGGACGGCGGAGGGCTGAGCCAGGGGCAGAGACAGCTTCTGTGCATAACCCGCGTTATGCTGTGCCTGCCGCCGATGCTGATTCTGGACGAGGCGACTTCTTCCATCGATACCAGGACGGAGATCAGGATTCAGAAAGCATTTTCCAGAATGATGCAGGGAAGAACCAGTTTTATCATTGCCCACAGACTGTCCACCATCGTGGATGCGGACGTGATTCTGGTCATGAAAGACGGAAATATTATCGAGCAGGGCAGACATGAGCAGCTGCTTGCAAATAACGGGTTCTACGCAAAACTGTATAACAGCCAGTTTGCGGATTCTGGAACCGGAGCGGAGAGTCAGGTACAAAACAGGAGGTAAGAACAAATGGCGAAATATTGGATGGAGACAAATGCGGACGGGGAGCAGAATCATTATCTGAGAGGCGGACAGATTCAGATCATGGTCCGCTCCACGGGAGCGGAACTGCGGTCGCTGAAAGATATGGGCACGGGGAGAGAATATATGTGGCAGGCCGATCCGGCTTTCTGGGGCAGGACATCGCCGATTCTCTTTCCAATCGTGGGAGGCTGCAGAAACGGAGAATATCGCTGTGATGGCAGAACCTATAGCCTGCCGCAGCATGGCTTTGCCAGGGATATGGAATTTGAGATGGCAGGGCAGGAGCAGGATGAGATCTGGCTGCGCCTGACGGATCAGGAGAGTACGTGGGAGAATTATCCCTTTGCGTTTGTCCTGGAACTGGGCTATCGGCTGCGGGAGCGCAGTGTGGAAGTGATGTGGCGCGTGAAAAATCCCGCGGATAGGCGGATGTATTTTTCCATCGGTGGGCATCCTGCTTTCTGTGTGCCGGTTCGGGAAGATGGAAAGACCACATGCTATATCGGGTTTGACGGTGCAAAAAAGATTCTCTCCCGCGGCATCGAGGGCGGACTTGCAGCGGACAGGGTGCGGGAATATTCGCTTATGGAAGGGGGGCTTTTGCCGGTATCGGAAGAACTGTTTGAGAGAGATGCGCTGGTGATCGAAAACAATCAGACACAGAAAGTACAGCTTTTGAATGAGGACAGAAAAGAGTTTCTTTCCGTGGCTTTTGACGCCCCGCTGTTTGGCGTCTGGACGCCGCCTAAAAAGAATGCGCCGTTTATCTGCATAGAGCCCTGGTACGGAAGGTGCGACAGGGTAGATTTTGCAGGCAGTATTGAAGAGCGGGAGTGGGGCAACAGCCTTGCGCCGGGAGAAACTTTCGAAGCTTCTTATACGATTGCCGTGTAAAAGCGGCATGGGGGATCAGTTTATTTTCTCTTAATAAAAGCTTATCCTGCTTTTAAGAAATTGCACATATGCCGTTCATAATTGCCGGATACAATAAATGAAGATACCGGGATTTTCTGGAAAATCCGACAGAACGGATAAGAGTGCGGGGGTTACATAAATGACGAACGAGCAATATTATGAATTGATCAAGCCGTATGGGGATGCGATGCAGGTTCTGCTGACCCGTCTGGAAATTCTGAATCACAGTATATATGACAGAGACGCCAGCAAGCCTGTGCATCATATACAGAGCAGGATAAAGGAAAAGAGGAGCATGGAGGAAAAATTGACCAGGATAGGTGTCACAGACAGCCTGATCAATGCCAAAGATCATTTGATGGATATCGGAGGCATACGTGTGATCTGCTACTTCCAAACGGAGATATATACCCTGCTGAACGCCCTGAAAAGGCAGGAAGACATGATTGTCATTAAGGAAAAGGATTACATGAAAAACCCCAAAAAGAGCGGATACCGCAGTTACCACATCGTATTTGGGGTGCCTGTGCATGCGCTGGACGCCATGGAGTACTATCCCGTGGAGGTGCAGTTTCGGACGTTATCCATGGATTTCTGGTCCAGCATGGAGCACAAAATATGTTATAAAAAGAATCGCGAAAACAAGGAGGAGATTTCCCGGCAGCTTCAAGCGCTGTCGGAATCTCTTTCCATGATCGAAGAGGAGATGCAGGGTTATATTTTATCCCCCTGACGTTCTTTCAGGAATCCCCGGATGATGTCCTGTCTTGTGACGATGCCGATAAAAAAGTTCCGGTCGTCCGTGACAGGGATAAAGTTCTGATTCATGGAACACTGAAAAAGATATTCCATGGAGGCATTGATTTTTACAGGCTGGATAAAATCCGGTCTGATGATATCCTGGATCAGGGCAGCTTCCTGTTCACGGATGTCTTCGCAGGAATGATCCAATATGTACCGCAGAAAATCGCCCTCGCTGACACTGCCGGCGTAAGTGCCGTCCCGCCTGAGGACAGGAATGGCAGTGTAGCCGTGGGCTTTCATTTTTTTCAGCCCCTGTCTCAATGTATTGGTATCATATAGATAGGCTACCTGCTTTTTATCTTTTAAAAACATCAATACATTCATAGATTCCCTCTCTGCGCCGGATATCCGGCAATTCTGGTCTGTTTGTTCTGCTGTGTCGGCATGTGTTTCTTTCTATCTACATTATAGAGAATACAAGATCTTTTTTCAATGTTATGTCCCTTTATTTTTCCAACAAAAAAATGTATACTGTAGGAAAACCATAAAGAACCGGACAGAAAACGTATCTTTGACGGACGGAGCGGGGGAGAAAAGTGACAGAAGTCAGATTTGAAATGTGCATCAGAAAGATGAACAACGGCGACAGGGACGGACTCAGGGAAATCTATGAGGAGTATGTCTCTTATATATATGGAATTGTGATGCAGATGATCGGAAGCAGGGAAAACG